>UQXS01000056.1 GCA_900545125.1 uncultured Ruminococcus sp. | reverse complement strand
TATTCCGCTCTGCACCGCAATTTATAAGATATTCATACAACAATGCAGACGCTTTTTCAGCCGTCAGCTTTCTGCCAAGCTTTCGTTTAAGTGAAATTACAGGCGTAATAAAATCCCTGCGGATATTTTCAAGCTTTTCAAGATTCACATCATCTGCCGTAAAAGGACTGCACCACGTATCACCGTCAATGCTCCATTTATAACAGTAATTTTCCAAAAGTGATGCATCCGTCAGCGAAAGATCCATAATCCCGCTTTTCATCATTCTGAAAATATGCTCCGAACGCATCTTTGCCGAATTCAGCAAACTAAGCAGCGACATAAAAAACGCCATAACAGCCGTATGATTCACAGGTCTTTCAACGCTTAAAAAATACGGAATATCATATCGCCTGAATGCTCCTTCAAGAACCCCGGAATATGCAGATATATCATTGGAAATAACAGCTATATCACGATATTTCAGAGTCCGGTCACTGTTTATGAGCCGTCTTATAGACGCACATACAAACTCTGCCTCTCCGTACATATCCATTGACTCAAAAATACGGATATTACGTGGTTCAGGAGCATTTTCCGGATCGTTTTCAAGATTTCTCAGTATCCTGCTGCTCAGATATTCAAGCTCCGGATTTTTGAATCTCCGGCTTCCGGAACAAGCAGTAACACGATATTCTTTGCCAAGATCAGCACAAATTCCTGCAATGCGCCGGAAAGTTCTGTTGACTGTTTCAAAAAGAGTGAATTCCCCTGCGTTTACGTCATCCGTACGGAGAACTATAGTAACATTGTCAGAATGTTCCAGAATAACTCTGAGCATAGCAAGCTGATCGCCGGTAAAGCTTTCAAATTCATCTATATAGACACTTTTACCCTTAAACCATCCATTTGCGGCAGCTATCGCTGCTCCCAATTTAATATTGTCAAGACTGTTCTTAAATCCGTATTCTTTCATCAGGCGCTCGTATTCAAGGTAGATCATGGAAACGTCCGAGATCTTGTCCGACAGACGCTTGTCTGCCGCAGGAATTTTTATCGCAAGCTGTTCCGGTTCAATCCCCGATCTCTTCATGTCATTGATAAGATTGAGAACCTCCTCTGCAAAACCGTTCTGAGCGCTTCTGGTACGGAAATACGTCATTACTCCCGGCATATTCCGTACAGAATTCACCGCCTGATATATCATTATCATCTGTGCAAGTTCATCAGCATATTCTCCGCTGCGTCCCGGCTCTCCATAAAATTGGAAAAGCTGCCTGGAAAGTCCCGTAAAAGTTGATGAAAACAATTCGTTGAATACATCAGCGCCAAGATAAAAATACAATGTTTTATCAAATTCATATGAATACTGTTCAGGTACGATAATACAGACATTTCCGGCATTTTTCCTGATTTTCTCAAACATCATAGTAGTTTTTCCGCTGCCTGCCTGACCTGTTATAAATTCAACCATAAAACCTCCGGATACCTATAAAAGCAAACCCGTACATCGGATAACCGACTGTACGGATCTGCTGATAAAATTCCATTATATGTAATTAAAATCCGTTAAGATGAGCATTCTTTATTATCTGCGGATATTCGTCATAACAGTAGTTGCAGTCAACTGTACCGGAAATTCCGCTGACAACACCTGCCATTGAATACTGCCACATACCGTAAAATCTTGTAAAGGACGGAGCAGGAACTCCGAACTGCGATATCCAGACAGCATATTTCTCAAAAGCAGTAGAATTGAGCCTATTGTTCATTAAAGCTACCGTGCCCATGATTCCGATAAAATATCCTTTGGATTCAACATAGGAGCAGAAAGCATCGGCAATTGCCGTAACCTCGTCATTGCTCATTCCGGCAACGACAGAATCATCAATATTTACATACAGGGGATATTCAAACTGAAGACCTTCAATAACCTTGCAGAATACTTCTGCTTCTTTAACTGCTTCTTCCGGTGTTTTTGCATAGCTGTACCAATAAGCTCCAACATCAAGTCCGGCTACTTTGGCATTGGTATAATTCTTTACAAAAGATGAATCTGTCTGGCTCTCGTACATACCATATCCTGCACGGATTATTGCAAATTGAATATCATTTGCTGCCACTGCATTCCAGTCTATTTCTCCCTGCCATTCCGATACGTCTATGCCCTTTGCCATAATATCGGATTCTGCCTGTGATGGAGGAGTTGTCGGTCTGACCGGAGTCTGGCTGCTTCCTGTAATAACATACGGATAGTTGATATAACAGTGGTTGAGGTCAAGTGTTTCAGTATAAATTCCGTTTACCTGAGCTGCACCGTTGCTGGTATACTGCCATATACCGTAATCACCGTAAAAGTCCGGTTTAGCGGCATTTGTATAGTGAGCTACCCATACATCGTACTTTTCAAGAACGGAATCGTAAATTTTCGTGGTAAGAAAACTTGCGCAGCTATAAACTCCTACATAGTATCCCTTTTCCTGAAGTCTGGAACAGAATGCATCGACAATGGCAGAAACCTGTGCTGTAGAAAGATTCTGCTGCGACGACTCCTCTATATCAAAATAGACAGGATAAGTAAAATCATAATCTTTGATTATCTCATAGCAGACTTCCGCCTCCTGATATGCTTCCTCAACAGTAAGAGCATAGCTGTACCAATAAGTTCCGCAGTCGATGCCGGCTGCCTGAGCGCCTGCCATATTCTGGCGGAATTTAGGATCTTCCTGACTAAGTTCTTTACCGTATCCGGAACGGATTATAGCGAAATCAACACCGCTGTCCTTTACATACTGCCAGTTTATATCACCCTGCCACTGAGAAACGTCAATGCCCCATGACTCACGGTAGATATCTTCCGGAGCGTCAGGTTCAGTTACGTTTCCGGCTGCAATATGAGCGTTGTAGATATCCAGTACATCGAACGGAATCTCGCCGGAAGACATACTGTCAGATGTAATATCTGCATCCGACGCAGAAATAACCGACAAATTTTTTCCCTGGTCTTTACTTTCCGACGATAATGTGCTATAATTTACTGAAAGTGTATCTTCAGCATTAGAATACATACAAAATGATGACCCGGAAATCACAATCGAAAGAATGGATGAGATAATCCGATAATATCTTTTCATAAAAAACGCCTCCTGTTAGATAATTCTTTCTCTTGTTAATTTTTTATATCTTAAATATGTATTGTGTTAAAATAGTTAAAAACTTTTTCAGCATTCATATTTTTTTAACCACAATTCCCATATTTTATATTATAACGCATTTCCATTATTTTTTCAAGCATAATAAAGAAATTAATCCATATATACATAAAATTTTGTAGTATTATACTATGTGCATAACTAAAAATTATTAACTTTGCACAAATTGATTTATAGGCAGATGATTATTAAATGAAATCTTTTTTAATAAATGGTAACGACAGCGGTCAAAGAATTGACAAATTTATTACAAAATCCATGCCCAGGATGCCAAAGAGTATGATGTATAAACTAATTCGCAAAAAAGACATTAAAATCAACGGCAAAAGATGTGAGATATCCACCGTTCTTCACGAGGGCGATACCGTAACGATCTATGTCAAGGATGATCTTTCCGCAGTCAAAAAGCATGATCTTTCTTTTCTCGCCGCTCCATCTGACCTCGATATTGTTTTCGAGGATAAAAATATCATAGTCGTTTTCAAGGACACAGGCATTGATTCTCATTCCGGCAGCGGCAGCAGCGATACTCTCATTGACCGTATAAAGCACTATCTTTACGATAAAAAAGATTATACTCCGGAACAGGAAAACTCCTTTGCTCCGGCACTTTGCAGCCGTCTTGACAGGAATACTTCCGGACTTGTCACCGCAGCAAAAAACGCTGCTGCTCTCCGGGAAATAAATTCGGCTATCCGGAATGACAATGTACGCAAAATCTATCACTGTGTGTGCATTTCACCGCCGCCAAAGGACAGCGATATCATTTCCGCCTACCACCTGAAAGACTCTTCCGAAAACCTCGCATTGATTTCGGATTTTCCTGAAACCGGCTATAAACCAATAAAAACCGGATACAAAGTTCTCGGAAGAAACGGCAGGCTCACCCTTTTGGAGGTCACTCTGTTTACAGGCCGTACACACCAGATAAGAGCACATCTGGCACATATCGGAGCTCCGATCCTCGGCGACGGAAAGTACGGAGATCCTGCGGCAAACAAACGGTTCGGAATATTCTCCCAACAGCTCTGCGCCTTTTCACTGGAATTTGAAATGCCGGAAAATTCCCCACTGTTTTATCTGAACCATCTCATAATCACAGCTAAAATTCCGGACTTTGAAAAGAAATATTTTTCATAAGATAACACCGTACAAAGCACATCCGATTGCTTTGTACGGTGCATTTTTTTGATACTAATTTGGCTGACCCACACGGTTACGGATATTATTCTCCTTGAGTTCCCTGCCCTCTGCAATAAGCCGATTCATTTCTCCGGCATCATTATTCTTCAAAGCGTCACTGTATTTACTCAGATTTTCAATAAGCAGATCGAGTTCATATATCAGATATTCCCTGTTCTGCATAAACAGTTCCGTCCACATTTTCTCATTCATAGTTGCGATTCTTGTCATATCCTGAAAACTGCCGCCGCTGAATCCGCATTCAAGACCAAGTTCCGGACTTTTTACATAAGCACTTGAAACAATGTGAGCCAACTGCGACGTATATGCAATCATTCTGTCATGATTTTCAGGAGTTGTCACAACAATCTTTCCTGCACCGAGTTCACGTGCAAGACTTTTAAGCAGCTCGACATCATCCTCACTGCTGGTTTCAAATGGAGCAACAATGAAATTTGCCTTAACAAACAAATCTGCCGTACTATTGTGATAACCGCCGAATTCCTTTCCTGCCATCGGATGTATTCCCACGTATCTCAGACCGTTTTCTTCGGCGATATCTTTCATTCTATCCGCAAAACAGCCCTTTATGCCGCATACATCGGTTATGAGAGTCTTACTGTTGATTTTTGATGCATTGATGCGAAACCAGTTCTCGGCTGCCTCCGGAAAAAGAGCTATTACTGCAAGATCAACGTCTGTAAAATCACCGTCAAATGGCTTGTCTACAGCCACATCTCTCAGAGCGGCATACTCGATATCGTGATTTATATCACTGCCGTAAACGGTATGATATGTATATTTTTTCAGTGCCTTGCAAAGAGATCCGCCTATAAGTCCAAGTCCCACTACAAGTATATTCATAAAAAGCACTCCTTCTGATGCATAATTCAAATAGTTATCAGCAGACGCTGATATCACATTATTAATTATAACGCTTTAAACAAGAAAAGTCAAGAAAAAATAACATTAATCCAACTTTAAGCATAAGATAGTATGAGGAATAAATCCTCAATCCAGTGAAAGGAAATGGTCTTATGCCAAAGGTATTTTTAAGTCCATCGACCCAGGAATGGAATGAATACGCCACCAGCGGAAACGAAGAACTTTACATGAATCTTCTTGCCGACAGAATGGAACCCTACCTGCGGTCATCCGGAATACAGTATGTACGAAACGATCCTGACCGCAATGTAGCCGGTGCAATTGCCGATTCAAATGCCGGAAATTACGACGTTCACCTTGCTCTTCATTCAAATGCTGCTCCTGAAAGTCTTGCAGGAAAACTCAGGGGCGTTGATATATATTTTGCCCCAAAAAGTCAGTACAGCGAACAGCTTGCAAATATCATTGCAAATAACATGAAAACGATATATCCGCTTCCGGATAAGGTCAGAGCAGTTCCCACCACATATCTTGGAGAAGTTCTGCGGACAAAAGCTGTTGCGGTTCTCTGCGAGCTGGGTTATCACGACAATTTTGCCGACGAAGCATGGCTGAAAAACAATCTTGAAACCATAGCAAAAAATATTGTCCGTTCTTTGTGCGATTACTTCGGCATTCCCTTTGTATCCGCCGGTCCGGTACGCTGGGGAACAGTCGTAACGGACGGCAGCGGTCTTAACATCAGAAGTTACCCGTCGCTTGCCGGAAGAATCATAGGTTCTGCCCCGAACGGTGCATCAATTCTGGTAAACGGCGAAACCGGAGGCTGGTATGTTGTCAGCTATAACGGCATTGTCGGATATTCCGACTCCAATTTCATTGATCTTTAAAGTAAAAAGGGCGAACCACGTTCGCCCTACATACAGTTATCAAGATCTTGTTCTCATAGAATATTGCACGCATTTTCCGGCAAATCCTATGAAAACAAGTTCTAAGATTTATGGTCACTGCCGGAATTCTTCTTTTTCTTTTTTTCCATTTTAGGTACGGCATATATTGGCTTCAGCGGTTTCCCCTTGCTCTTATAGACAGCCCATGCGTATATGCAGATCACAATATAGATCAGGCAAAGAATCACAGAGATCTTCAATGCATTCTTAAACCATTTTGACTTCGGAAATCTTTTTACAACCTCCAGATTATACTTAGACTTCGACCTGTCCACATCAGACACAGCAACAAGTTCTATAGTTCCGAGTTCCTCGCCGGAGTATTCCAGAGTAACTTCACCAAGAACATCACCTTTTTTTACCGGAGCACGAAGCGAGCTTTTTTTCCAGGTTATCCGGTCTTTTTTTATGAGGGAAGTATCTATCTCATCATACCAGAGCATCGAAAATTCTTTATTCGGACGTGCAAGGACATAGTCGTTGCCTTCCGCAAGAGTAACGGGCAGCTCACCGATTTCGGCAGTATCTGCAAGTATCACCTGATATGAGAAATGATTGAACGCCCAGTCAAAAAGCGTCATTGCATCGTCGATATGATAATATTTAAGCTCACCTTCGGCATCGTTAAACGGAGCTTTCATAAGAACAACAAGATAATTGTTTCCATCCCTGCTCGCAAGGGTAACAAGATTGCGCCCTGCATCAACAAGATTTCCGGTTTTTATTCCCTTTGCCCCCATATAATAATAGGTGTCATTGTTGATATCCATCATAAAGTTCGTATGTTTCCAGATCCATTCGTCAATATGTTCATGGCGCTCCGGATTCGGAACTACAGGAGTATAGCTGTAAGTTACGGCTATACTTTCAAATTTCGGCACTTCAAGCGCATACTTTGTGAGATTAGCCATATCTCTGGCAGTAGTATACTGATTCGGATCAAACATACCGTCAGGATTGGTGAAATTTGTAGATGTCATTCCAAGTTCCTTTGCTTTTGCATTCATCTTTTCGACAAAAGCAGGAACACTGCCTCCGCCGAACCTGAACGCCAGTGTATTTGACGCCTCGATCGACGAGGTAAGCATCATGCAGTAAAGAAGATCCTCTACAGTCAGTACATCACCGTCCAGAATATCACAGGACGGCAGATCATCAGATCTGTTGTTATTTCTTAGCGTATCATAAACACTGCTGTATACTGCCGGATCTACAGTAAGTTCCTCACTGAAATCGCTGCATTCCTCCAGAACGACAACGGCTGTCATAATGTTTACCAGAGGACCGGGCATTTGCTTTACGTCAGCATTTTTTTCATGAATAAGCATATCGGCATCAAGATTTATCAGCACTGCCGATTCACTGTAGAGCGTTGTTTTGATTGGAAAACTTACCGCTTCTGCTTCCGTAGCCGGAATGCAGACAAGCGGAAAAATAAACAGTAACGCTGATATTATTGATAAAATTCTCTTCATATTTTCTCCTTATTTCAACACGGTATACCATGCAAGTTTCATACACAATTATTATATCACATATTGCGGAAAATTTAAAGGGGTTTTCAAAATTTTTTCCGGAATTATTTTTCAGATTATATAAATTTAATAATAACATGATTCATTGAAAATGTCAATATTTTTATCATCCAAATCGACAAGGCAATATTTGTACGTTTTATACAAATATTGTCGTTTTATGTCATTAACTGACAGATATATTAAATAAGAAAGAAATGCTCCTGAAAGCTCTTGAAAAATAAATTTTAATTTTTAATAAAAAATAAGTATTGATTTTCTGTTTTTTTTGTGATATAATATAGTCAACAAATAAATATTACTGCCTTGTTCGATTAATTATAGTTTGTATGATCCAACACTTCTTATAAGGGAATTCGACTCCGTATGTGAATTGCAGACCTCCCGCCCTGCGGAAGAAGGGAGCGTGAAGCATTCGGGCGTTTACCCACCTGCTTTGTGCGGGTTTTATCCACTATATGCCGGCAAGGCGGTTTTATTTTTAAAAAAACGGCTCAGGATACCCCTGAACCGTTTTTCTTTGCGTTCTTAGTCTGCTTCTTCGTCATCATCCTCATCATAAAGTTCATCCATACGCTTCATGAAAAATTCCGAAACCATATCGAACTCATCATCATCTTCAATGGATGCAAGTATTTCCTCACCGTCATCCTCAACAGCTTTAAGTATAACAAGTTCACAGTCGGCAGAAAGTATATCTTCGCCTTCAAGCTCCGGAATCATTGCATAATAAACTTCTCCCTGAAATTCTGCAATATCAACAATTTCAAAATTCTTTTTATTTCCCTCGGTATCTACCAGTTCGATGAGGTCTGGGGTATATTCGTTCATATCTGACATATTCTTCTCCATTCTGCGGTTATCCGCACTTTTTTGATACATTAATTATACACCGTATATGCCAAAAAAGCAAGAGGTAGTTAAAGGATATCAGCCGGAAGTCTCCCTCGTTTTTGTACATTGTGCTAAAAGCACAGTATCTTATATTGTACATTGTGCTGATTTGTACTAAAATTTCTATATTTTTTCAAAATTACTATTGACATCCGCCAAAAACCGTGGTATTATATAATCAAGGAAAACGAAGAAAGTAAAAATCTTCGAGAGCTGAATTTACTTGGACTGAGCTGAATGCTCAATGTAAATTTATACTATGCGGAAAGGTGAGTGAGTCCAATGGAAGAAAGTTCAGAGCAACAGCGTGAAGCCAGCGGGCTTGCTGAGTAATTGAATCACAAAACGGGAATATAGGTATTTTGCTTGTTCCATTTATTGAAGTAAAAATTATATTCTATTACAAGGCTGACGTATTGCTGAACTAAAATGGCTTCATGTCTAAACTCAGTTTAGATACAGGATTATCTGAAATTTCGACAATGAGTCTTTAGATATATTGTTAAAAATCCAAAGAAAAGGTTGAGTCCGATGAGATATTGATTTTCCTGATAAACCGCTTGTTCCGTCTGTACATAGACGGAAAATACAAAATCAAAGGTGGTTCCCATGAAGTAATTGTTCTTTTACCCTATTATAAAATTTTGAAGGAATGATGCTTATGAAAATACGAGGTATTATTCAAAAAATCTTTAAGAAAGGGTGAGTCCACAGGGTAATTCGGCAAAATGATGAAAGTCATTTTAAATCTACAATTGAATAAAAAATTATCCCCCGAAAGACTTTCGGGGGTTTTGTTATTCTGCCTCTTTCAGCAGTTTTTGCCTGTACTGATACGCAGACTGTTCCTGTTTATTGTCGCCGAATTCATAATACACATGACCTTTAAGGGCATCCGGCATATACTGCTGCTTAACATAATGATTATGAAAATTGTGCGGATATAAATAATTCTGCCCGATAACTGCTGCTCCCTTGCCGTCGTAATGCTTATTCTGAAGATGACGTGGAAAATCCAGCGCATCGCAGTCTTTTAAATCAGCAAGTGCGGCATCTATTGCCATTACTCCGCTGTTCGACTTCGGGGATGTCGCCAGTAATATCACCGCCTGTGCAATAGGCAGTTTTGCTTCCGGAAGTCCGAGCTGCAAGGCGGAATCAACACAGGCTTTTGTAATAACCACAGCCATAGGATATGCAAGTCCCACATCTTCAGATGCAATACACAAAAGACGCCGGCACAGCGAAATTATATCCCCTGCCTCTATCAGCCGTGCAGCATAGTGAAGTGCAGCATTCTCGTCAGATCCACGTATCGACTTATGCAGTGCCGACAAAATATCATAGTGCTGATCGCCGTCACGGTCGTAGCGCATATTGCTCCTCTGAGCAATTATTTTCATGGATTCTTCGGTTATCCGCACCTTGCCGGAATCGGGTTCTCCGCAAATAACCGCAAGTTCCGCCGTATTCATAGCTTTGCGGACATCTCCGCCGCAGTTATATGCGATGATTCTGCATATATCGTCATCTGCCTCTATCTCCGTGCCGTTTTCCTCCGAAATTATCCGGAATGCACGGCGTACTGCCGGAATGATCTGTTCCGCAGATACAGGCTTGAACTCGAATACCGTACTTCGGCTGATAACAGCGTTATATATGGAAAAATACGGATTTTCCGTTGTCGATGCGATCAGTGTGATATCACCGTTTTCTATGTATTCAAGAAGACTTTGCTGCTGCTTTTTGTTGAGATATTGTATCTCGTCAAGATACAGCAAAATTCCGTTTTCAGTCCCGAACGTTCCTATCTCCCCTACTACCTGTCTGATATCGGCTGTAGATGCGCTTGTTCCGTTGAGCTTATGCAGCGTCATGCCGCAATTTTCCGCTATTATTCGTGCAACGGTAGTCTTGCCTATTCCCGACGGACCGTAAAAAATCATATTAGGGACTTTTCCGCTTTCAATTATTCTGCGCAAAGGTTTTCCGGGAGCAAGTATATGCTCCTGTCCCACAACATCGTCAAGAGACTGGGGGCGTATTTTATCTGCTAAAGGTATGGACATTGTTAATCTCCTTTACTTTTTTATTTTGCATTCTTTTTTATTACAATAAGGACATTCTATAGAATAATCATTACCTGAGTGCATAGCAAAAATAAGTTCTGTCCACTTTACATTAAATTCTTTTGCACAATATTTACATTTGAATGTATTTTTTGATAAATTCTTTGCAACAATCAGAATAGCTGCAATCGCTGCTAAAACAGGGAAACAAGATACGATAGCCCAATCCATAAATACCTCCAATAAAATACAGGGACGAATAAAATATCCGTCCCTTAGTATTCAATAATTACTTATAAAGCGGGAATTTCTCGCAGATAGCATTAACGCCTGCACGGATCTCGTCAGCCTTGTTCTCAAAGTCCGTAGCGCAGAGATAGATGTATTCAGCGATCTTTTCCATTTCCTCAACGCCCAGACCACGTGTTGTAACGGCAGGTGTACCGATCCTGATACCGCTTGTTACAAAAGGCTTTTCAGGATCGTTGTGGATAGCGTTCTTGTTTACAGTGATGTATACTTCGTCAAGACGGTGCTCCAGTTCCTTGCCTGTGATATTGAAAGGACGGAGATCAACAAGCATAAGATGATTGTCAGTACCGCCGGAAACAAGATTGAATCCTCTCTTGAGAAGTCCCTCGGAAAGAGCCTTTGCATTTTCAACGATACGTCTCTGATAATCCCTGAACTCAGGCTTGAGAGCCTCACCGAAACATACTGCCTTTGCAGCGATCGTATGCATAAGAGGGCCGCCCTGTGTTCCGGGGAAAATAGCGGAATTTATTTTCTTTGCAAGATACTCGTTGTTTGTGAGGATAAGACCTCCTCTTGGGCCTCTGAGTGTCTTGTGAGTTGTTGTTGTAACGATATCTGCATACGGAACAGGTGATTCGTGACAGCCGGCAGCTACAAGTCCGGCAATATGCGCCATATCAACCATTAACAGTGCGCCTACAGATCTTGCGATTTCAGAAAGCTTCTTGAAGTCAATTGCTCTCGGATATGCAGATGCTCCGGCAACGATCAAACGAGGCTTGTGCTTTGCAGCAAGCTTGTATACCGTATCATAATTGATGCATTCAGTCTCGTCGTCAAGACCGTAAGATACAAAGTTAAAATATTTTCCTGAGAGATTTACCGGAGAACCGTGTGTAAGATGTCCGCCGTCGGCAAGGCTCATACCAAGAACAGTATCGCCCGGCTGAAGAACTGCAAAATAAACGGCAGTATTTGCCTGTGCTCCGGAATGTGGCTGTACATTGGCAAATTTAGCGCCGAAGAGTTCCTTGGCACGCTCAATAGCGATAGCCTCTACCTCGTCAACGCACTGGCATCCGCCATAGTAGCGCTTTCCGGGATAACCCTCTGCATACTTATTTGTAAGAACAGAGCCCATAGCTGCCATAACGGCAGG
>UQXS01000055.1 GCA_900545125.1 uncultured Ruminococcus sp. | reverse complement strand
GGGGTGTGGGGACAGCGTCCCCACTTAAATTGCAGGAAAAGTTCACATTACGGAGCTATTATTTTATTTGGTTTTTATTCTGAATGCGCTGTTTCTGATTTGTCTGGGGTCGAAGTCTTTCGGGCGTTTATTTTCTTTCTTTTTCGGTTTCTGTTTTTTCTCTTCCTCGTCGTTCAGGCGCATTGTAAGGGAAATTCTGCTGCGTTTCACATCTACATCCAGCACACGGACTTTAACTATCTCCCCTACTTTCACAGCTTCAAGGGGATGCTTTATAAACCGGTTGGTTATCTGCGAAATATGCACAAGTCCGTCCTCATGCACGCCGATATCCACAAATACTCCGAAATCTATGATATTACGCACCGTTCCGACAAGTTCCATGCCGGGTTTGAGATCCTTTATCTCCATAACGTCGCCGCTTCTGAGCAGCGGAGGAGGAAGTTCGTCACGAAGGTCACGTCCGGGCTTTTGAAGTTCACCGATAATGTCGGTAAGCGTGGGAACGCCTATTTCAAGCGATCTGCTGATGTTCTCAATACCGAGAGCATCGGCTTTTTCGTTTATGTTCCGTGTATTGCCGCCGGATATATCTGCAAGAGTAAATCCGCATTCACTGAGAAGCGATGAAGCGGCGGCATAGCTTTCGGGATGCACGGCAGTATTGTCCAGCGGATTCTTTCCGTCACGTACTCTCAGGAATCCTGCACACTGTTCAAACGCCTTTTTGCCCAGCTTAGGAACTTTGAGAAGCTCCTTACGATCAGTAAATCTGCCGTTTTCTTCACGGTATGCAACGATATTTTTTGCAACGGCGGAGTTTATTCCTGCGATATATGAGAGCAGTGAGTACGATGCAGTGTTCAGGTCTACGCCTACGGAGTTTACGCAGTCCTCAACAACACCGGAAAGAGCCTCGCTCATTCGTGCCTGCGGCATATCGTGCTGATACTGTCCCACTCCGATAGCTTTCGGCTCGATCTTTACAAGCTCTGCCAGCGGATCCTGCAAACGGCGTGCGATAGAAACTGCGCTTCTCAGCGAAACGTCATATTCCGGGAATTCCTCGGCAGCCAGCTTTGATGCGGAATAAACGGAAGCTCCTGCCTCGCTTACGACCATGTAGCTTACTTTCTGCGGAATCTCTTTCAGAAGTTCTGCGGTAAACGCCTCCGTTTCACGTGATGCAGTACCGTTTCCGATAGAGATAGTGGTGACGTTATGCTTCTGTATCAGATTCTTGATAGTACGCTTTGAAGCCTCGATATTGGTCTTGGGACCGGGCGTACAGTAAACGATACCCGTATCCAGAACCTTTCCTGTTGCGTCGATAACAGCGACCTTGCAGCCTGTTCTGTAGCCGGGGTCAAGTCCCAGAATAACGCTGTTTTTAAGCGGCGGCTGAAGCAGAAGCTGGCGGAGGTTCGATGCAAAAACCTTGATGGATTCCTCAGCGGCTTTTGCAGTCATTTCAGAGCGTATTTCACGTTCTATGGACGGGAAAATAAGACGTTTGTAGCCGTCCTCGGCTGCGGTGCGTACAAGCTCGCCGCAGGAATTGTTGTTTTTGATGTACTTTCTCAGGATAATATCGGTGGCATCCGTTTCGTCGATGTTCACCGAAACTTTCAGGAAACCTTCTTTTTCTCCTCTGTCAAGGGCAAGTACACGGTGATTGGCAACTTTTGATATCGGCTCGGAAAATTCGTAGTAATTTGTGTAGACGCTTTCTGCTTCGGGATCGGATGCTTTGGAGACGATTTCTCCCTTTTCTCCGGCAAGAGTTCTGAGTTTTTTTCTGACATCGGCATCGTCGGATATATCCTCGGCGATAATATCCATAGCCCCCTGAAGAGCAGTCTGGGCATCAGGAACACCTTTTTCCTCGTCAACGAAAGCTTCGGCTTCTTTTTCCGGATCGGTACTGCCGTTCTGTTCTGTTATCAGAACTGCAAGAGGTTCAAGACCTTTTTCACGGGCGGCACTTGCACGAGTCTTTCTCTTTGGTTTGAACGGGCGGTAGATATCCTCGACCTCCACAAGTGTGGAAGCAGCACTTATAGCGGCTTCGATTTCCGGAGTCATTTTTTCCTGTTCCGTAATAGAGGCGGTGATTTCTTCCTTTCGCTTTTCCAGATTGCGGAGATATGTCAGTCTGTCGAAAAGTTCACGGAGGATTTGGTCGTCAAGAGAACCTGTAAGTTCTTTTCGGTAACGGGCGATAAAGGGGATAGTCTTTCCGTCGTCGATAAGTTCCACGGTATTGTCTACCTGTTCCTGTCTGAGACTGAATTCCTTTGCGAGAGTTTTGTTTATATCCATTTTTATTTATCCTTTCGGTTTGTTGTCATTATGTTGATGATTCCCCGCCAACGGCAGCGGCATCGTTGAAGCGGTCTATCCACGAAAACAAGGTTTTTGCGATATCCTTGTATACGACAGCATTGTTTTTTTCATTGAGGATCTCATGTCGCATACCGTCGAAAAGGCGGTGTGAGATGCTCTCATAGCCCTTTTTTTCGAGCTGTTTTATCACCTTGAAGAATTTTTTCTCCGATATCATACATGGGTCGTCTTTTCCGGATATCAGACGAACGGGCAGAGCGGGATTTTTAACTTCCCAGCCGCCGCCGGAATCGGCACGGCGCATAAGACTGTGCATTTCTTCATAGCCGTTAAGAGTGAATCTGAAACTGCACAGGGGATCATCATTGAAAGCTGCCACTACTTCGGAATCGCTGCACCGCCATGAATTGTCCGGCTGTTCAAAGAAGCGTCCGAGAGTGTTGTCTACAGTGTCATAGATTTTGTCACTTCGGAAGCGGCTGCCGGGATTTTTCAGAGAAACGGCGTTCAGACTTCTGATTATCGGGGAAAAACGTGTCAGAACGGGAGTTCCTGCAAGTATAAGACCGTTGATATCGCTGTCGTGTTCTTTTATAAAGCAGCGGGCTCCGACAGCTCCCATACCGAAACCTATCATAAACAGCGGCATGGATGAGTAGTTTCTGCGTATCATGCCGTTGAGCTGAACTATATCGCTGATAAAGCCGTCGCTGCCGTTTTTGAACATAAAGCCCAGATCATCTTCGGTGCAAATGCTTTTTCCGTGCCCACGGCAGTCGTGGATAACGGTAATGAAACCCTGTTCGGCAAGATAGTCCATGAACGGAAAATACCGCTCCTTATGCTCGTTCATGCCGTGGATTATCTGTACCGCTCCGTTTATTTCGCCCGGCGGAACGGCTATTACCGCAGATATAAGAAGTTCGTCGAATTCAGAGGGAAACTCAAATTCCTTTTTATCCGCATTAAGCATAGTTTTGTTCCTTTCATTTTAATAGTTTTATTATAACATAAAAAGGAAATAAAATCAAGTACTGAAATTTGCTCTTTACATTTATATATAAAAAGTGGTATAATAGTAGTTGGGCAATGCCAATAACTAAATGAAAGAAGTGTTCTTGTATGACTAAAATTACGATTTTTTCCGGATTTCTTGGTGCCGGAAAAACAACTCTTATCAAAAAGCTCATATCTGAGGGCTATAAAGGTGAAAAGCTTGTGCTCATCGAAAACGAGTTCGGCGACATCGGCATTGACGGCGGATTTTTGCAGGATGCCGGCATTGAAATAACCGAAATGAATTCCGGCTGCATCTGCTGCAGTCTGGTAGGAGATTTCGGAAAGGCTCTTGAAAAGGTTCTTGCCGACTACGCTCCCGACCGTATTCTTATAGAACCGTCCGGCGTAGGAAAACTCAGCGACGTTATCCGTGCCGTTCAGAATATTGACGCACACGACGTTCAGCTTGACGGCTTTACTACTGTTGTTGACGCCAAGAAATGTAAAATGTACCAGAAGAATTTCGGCGAATTTTTCAATAATCAGATAACATATGCAAGCTGTCTCATTCTCAGTCATACCGGCGGACTTTCCGAAGAAAAGCTTGAGGACTGTGTCCGCCGCCTTAAAGAGCTTAATCCTGCCACTCCGATAGTTACGACGGACTGGGATAAGCTTACCGGTCAGCAGCTTGTTGACGCAATGACGCAGAAAAATACTCTTGATGACGAACTCAGCGCACTTCTGGAGGAAGCTAATCATCACCACCACGACCATGATGAGGAGCATGAGCATCACTGTCACCACGACCATGACGAGGAACACGAGCATCACTGTCACCACGATCATGACGAGGAACACGAGCATCATCATCACGAACACGGAGATGACTGCACCTGCGGCTGTCACGATCATCATCACCACCACCATGCCGACGAGGTATTCACAAGCTGGGGCATCGAAACTCCGGCAGCGTACACCGTTGAAGAGATAACCAATGCGCTCAACGCTCTCGGCGATGAGGAGACATACGGCATGATACTCCGTGCAAAGGGAATCGTGGCAGGAACGGACGGAAACTGGATCCATTTTGACTATGTTCCCGGTGTTCCGGACGTCCGCACAGGCTGTGCAGGTACGATCGGCAGACTTTGCGTCATCGGTTCAAAGATCAGCGAAGAAGCTATCGCAAAACTTTTCCGTGCCGAAAAGTAATCGGAGGGAGATCTGAAAATGCCTAATAATATGGACGAAATGCCAGTATATCTCTTTCTTGGATTTCTGGAATCGGGCAAAACAAAATTTATTCAGGAAACGCTTGAGGACAAGCGTTTCAATAATGGCGAAAGAACGCTTATGCTCGTCTGCGAGGAAGGCGAGGAGGAGTATGATACTTCAAAATATCCCTCAAAAAACGTATTTATCCGCACGATAGAGGACAAGAACGAGCTGACCGAAGCCAATTTGCAGCGTCTGGTTGATGAGTGCAGAGCCGAGCGTGTTGTTATCGAATTTAACGGAATGTGGCTTGTCAACGATCTTTTTGAGGCTATGCCGGAGGGCTGGGCAATTTATCAGGTGATGTTTTTTGCGGATGCGTCAACATTTCTGAATTACAATGCAAATATGAGAAGCTTGGTTGTGGATAAGCTGAATATCTGCGAGCTTGTCGTTTTCAACAGAATGGAGAAAACCCTTGATCCGCAGGAATTCCATAAGATAGTGCGTGGTATAAGCCGCCGCACTGAGATCGCTTACGAGTACACAGACGGTACTGTGGCGTATGACGATATAGAAGATCCGCTGCCGTTTGACGTTGAAGCCGATCATATTGTCATCGAAGATAATGATTATGCGCTTTTCTACCGTGATATAATGGAAGAACCGAAAAAATACGACGGCAAAACCGTTACATTCAAGGGGGTGGCGGCAAGGAATCCAAAATTCCCTGAAAATGTCTTTGCGCTGGGCAGAAATGTTATGACCTGCTGTATCGAGGATATCAGATATTGCTGGTTTGTCTGTGAAACCAACGCTGATGATAATATGAAAGAACGTGGTTGGTTTATTGTCAAGGCGGATATAGAAGTGAGAAAGCATAAGTTCTACAAGGGAAAAGGTCCTGTTCTGAAGATCAGGGAAATCACGCCTGCCGCACCTCCGGAAAAAGAAGTAGCAACATTCTATTAATAAGGGGAACTCTGTCCCCCTTCCCCCCTGCCAAAGGGGGAATTCCCCCTTTGGAAACCCATTATTAATTATTTTCATTACCTCGTAAAGAGGTAATGAAAATAATTATAGTGAATACCCATAGAGAAAATTTCCTTTAACATGAGTAGTGAGAGACAAAAAAAGAGCTGTACATGAATTGTACAGCTCTTTTTATTGATTATTGTTTAGAATCGTTCTTTGACTTTTTTCTGTTCTTCATCCATGACCATGTTACCGGAGCAACGAAAATCGAGGAGTATGTACCGGAGATAAGACCGAACATCAGCGGAACAGAGAAGCTGAGAAGTGAATGATAACCCGTTACGAATACGACTATCGAGATAATAAACATTGTACTGATAGTTGTTATCGAAGTTCTTATCGAACGTGTCAGTGACTGCGTACAGCTGATATTGATACGTTCGTTAAGCGAAGCTTTGGGGAAAATCGTGCGGTTTTCTCTGATTCTGTCGTAAATAACGATAGTGTTGTTAATAGAATAACCGAGTATCGTAAGAAGTACGGCAACGGTGTTCTTGTCGAATTCAAATCCGAAGATAATTGAAACTGCAATTGCCGTAAGAAGATCGTGGCAGAGGGCGAATACCGAGCATACTCCGGCAGACCAGCCGCCTATCTTTCTGAAACGGATAGCAATGTAAATGATAATAACGACAGCTGCAAATATAACGGCAACGATGCACTTGAAAAGAGCTTCACGGGCTGTTGTAGAACTTACGTTGTTTACGTTGGGGGCTTCAAAATTATTATCAGGGAAAGTGCTTGTCAAACGTTCTGTCAGTTTGTTTGGATGAGCAATTTCCTCTGAATCAACAAATTCGATCTCATTGTCAGGGAACTTTTCAGTGAAAGCCGCTGTCAAGTCTTCACGATCACTTGGTGTGAATGATTCCTTTGTGAATTTTACTGTAAATTCTTTCGTATCATCGGACTGTTCCGGAAGCTCAACGCCTGCTTCCTCTATGCTGTTCCCAAAATATTTTTCAACGGGAACTTTAAGAGATTCTTCATCAATCTCGCCTGAATATTTGTAGGTCAGGCTGTAGTCGGTGGAAACGTCAAAATTTTCAGATGAAGTATAGGCAATTATGATCTGACTTTTGTCATCTGATCCGATAGCCTTACCCAGCTTTACGCTGACAGGGGCATCGGTAAGGTCGTCTACGGCTTTTTTTACGTCGTTGGCATCAACTTCACCCGTGTAATTGTAGGAGATTTCAGTGCCGCCCTTGAATTCGATTGAGAGGTTTACGCCTCTTACAATAAGTCCGACGATCAGTGCGGCAACAACGCCGATGACGATAGCAAGGATCATTTTTTTCTTTCCGCAGAAATTATAAACCTTTTCAGGCATAACGGCAGAAACTTCTTTTTTGGTTTTTTTCGTCATTTCTCGTCACCTCCGTAAAGCTTTCTGTTTTTGAAGCAGTTAAACTTTGAAAGTGATGTCACCATAAGTCTTGCTGCGAAAACTCCCATTACAAAGTTGAGGATAACGCCGGCAAGGAGGGTGAATCCGAAGGAGTAAACAAAGCCTTCAGCCGTTGCTCCGAACGCAGCGAATACCGTTTTGTTGAGGAACTTTGAGAAAAAGCTTGAGGGAACGCCGAATGCGCCCATGAGAATAATGGCTATAAGTACGTTTGTTACGTTGCCGTCCAGAATAGCTGAAAACGCCTTCTTGTAAGCAATTTTGATAGCGGAATCAAGAGATTTGCCTGATTTCAGCTCTTCCTTGATACGCTCGCCGGTAATGATATTTGCGTCAACGCCCATACCGACAGCAAGAATAATACCTGCAATACCGGGGATTGTAAGCGTAGAACCGGGCATAAATCCGAACCAGCCTGTAACAAAGGCGATACTTCCGGTGATCTGTCCTATGAGAGCGATAA
Organism: uncultured Ruminococcus sp.; assembly: GCA_900545125.1. Lineage (GTDB taxonomy): Bacteria > Bacillota > Clostridia > Oscillospirales > Ruminococcaceae > Ruminococcus. The sequence continues at coordinate 4,755 of UQXS01000055.1, read as the reverse complement.
CGGCAACCACGCCGGGCAGTCTGTAAAGGAATATCATGTAAACTGCAATAAATCCGAAAGCAATAGCAGCTGCGAGAAGAATTGCATCAAGAGAGCCTGAACCCATTGTAGGAGTGATAGTTCTCTTGTTTGTTACTTCCATTTTAAAGGGAAGAGCTCCTCCGTTGATCTTGTCAGCAAGATCCTTAGCTTCCTCGTATGTAAAGTCGCCGGTAATAACGGCGCTTCCGTCGGTAATAACTTCGTTTACCATAGGTGCGGAGATCTGTGTATCGTCCATCCAGATAGCAATAGGCACGTTGGAGGACATAGCCTGCTGTGTGGCAGCTCTGAACTTCTCCTTGCCCGATGCCTTGAGTTCGAGGGCAACAACGATTTCCTGTCCGGTAGCGGTGTTATCCGACTGAGTCTGTTTTACCTCTGCCGATTCAACGTCCGCACCTGTAAGAACGGGTGCGCCGGAGCTTGTATAAGCTGATTTTCCTGTAGCATCGGTTGTCTGTTCCGTACCCATGCGAAATGTCAGTTCAGCCATTGTGCCGAGTTCCTGAACAGCCTTGTCCGGGTCGAAGTCGGTTGTTCCTGCCTCCCATGGGAAGCGGACGATAATTCTGTCGCTTTTTTTGTCGCTGTATACTTCACTGTCGGTGATTCCCAGTGATGAAAGTCTTGTTTTGACAACAACTGTAGCGGCTTCAAGTTCGCTGTCGCTGGCGTCGAATCCGTCAGCCGGCTCAAAGGTAGCGTCAACGCCGCCCTGGATATCAATACCGAGACGGACATCGTCAACGCCCTTTACGAGCGTCTTGATAATGTCGCCGTTTCTGTAATCCAGACCGACTACAGCCGAAAATGAGAACAGTGCGATCAAAGCAACGACAATGAAGAAAGTAGGTTTTCCAATCCTTTTCACGGTCATGCCTCCTAAATTTCTGATTGCTCCGCAATAATCTTAGAGCATCTTATAATCTGTCACTATGACAATTGTTAATATTGTACTATATTTTTAAATAAAAGTCAAGCATATCGCTGTCAAATACAAATAATTCAAGAAAATGCACAATTACTGACTGCTATTTTTGCCATTATTTACATATTTCAGATACATTGCATTTATTTGAAATGCTTCTGTGAAACCTTCAGCCGGTTCATTGCACGGTTGAGTGCAGCCTGAGTCTGGTAATATTCATGGATACTCTGCTTCTGGCGGAGCTGTTCCTGCGCCCTTTCCCGTGCTTCTTCGGCACGTTTTATGTCGATTTCTTCCGGCAGTTCGCAGGTATCGGCAAGAATGACCGAGCTTTCGGGCATTACCTGTATGAATCCCTCCGAAATAGCAGCGTAATGCCACTGCCCGTTTACCATGTATTTAAGTTCTCCGGTGGGAAGAACCGTTACAAGCGGTTCGTGACCTGCCATGATTCCCAGCAGACCGTCAATGGCGGTGATGACCAGATGCTCACATTCTCCCTGATAGAAGATCCTGTTTGCGGCAATTATCTCCAGATGAAATGTCTTTGCCATGATTAGTCATCCCCGATCTGCTTTGCCTTCTGGATAACATCGTCGATAGTTCCTGCCATAAGGAATGCGGCTTCCGGATAGTTATCCATTTCGCCGTCGATTATAGCGGCAAATCCCTTGATAGTCTCCTTGACGGGGACGTATTTTCCTTTAAGACCGGTGAAATTTTCCGCAACGTTAAAGGGCTGGGAGAGGAATTTCTGTATCTTTCTTGCACGGTAGACGGCAAGCTTATCCTGTTCGTCAAGTTCCTCCATGCCGAGGATGCCGATGATATCCTGAAGCTCCTTGTATTTCTGGAGAAGCTCCTGAGTGCGGCGTGCCACCTGATAGTGTTCCTCGCCGACTATTTCTGGTTCGAGGATACGTGAGTTGGATTCCAGAGGGTCAACGGCAGGATAAATTCCCTGTTCAACTATCTTTCTGGAGAGAACGGTTGTGGCATCCAGATGTGCGAAAGTAACGGCAGGTGCCGGGTCGGTGAGGTCGTCGGCAGGAACGTAAACTGCCTGAACCGACGTGATAGAGCCGTTTTTCGTAGATGTAATACGTTCCTGCAATTCTCCGACTTCCGTTGCAAGTGTCGGCTGATATCCAACGGCGGATGGCATACGTCCCAGCAGAGCAGAAACCTCCGATCCTGCCTGAACATAACGGAAAATATTGTCAATGAACAGCAGTACATCCTTGTGTTCACGGTCACGGAAGTATTCCGCCATGGTAAGACCTGTCTGGGCAACACGCATACGAGATCCGGGCGGTTCGTTCATTTGTCCGAAAACAAGGGCAGTCTTGCTGATAACGCCTGATTCCTGCATTTCGTTCCAGAGGTCGTTTCCCTCACGGGAACGTTCTCCGACGCCGGTAAAGATCGAATATCCGCCGTGTTCGGTGGCGATATTCCGGATAAGTTCCTGTATAAGCACGGTCTTGCCCACACCTGCGCCGCCGAACAGACCGATCTTGCCCCCCTTGGGGTAGGGCTCGATCAAGTCGATGACTTTGATGCCGGTCTCCAGAATATCGGTGGCGGGGCGCTGATCCTGAAAAGTCGGAGCCTTGCGGTGTATCTCCCAGTATTCGTCTGTTTCTGCATCGCCTTTTTTGTCAATCGGCTGACCAAGGACATTGAACATACGTCCGAGCGTCTTTTCACCTACGGGAACTTTTATACAGCTTCCGGTAGCCGTAACTTCCATATTTTTGCTCAGACCCTCGCTGGTAGCCAGCATGATGCAGCGCACTGTGCGGTTTCCCATGTGCTGAGCAACTTCCATATATCGTTTTTTTTCGTCGATCTCAACAGTGAGGGCGTCCCGTATCATGGGGAGCTTTCCGCTGCTGAAAACAACGTCGATAACAGGGCCTATTACCTGTGTGATTTTTCCTTTTTCCATATATATTATGTTTCAACTCCTGTCGGCTAAACGTTTGCAGACAAAGCGCCTGAACCGCTTACCACTTCGGTGATTTCCTGTGTTATAGCGCCCTGCCTTGCTCTGTTGTAGAGCAGCGACAGTTCCTTTATCATGTCCTTTGCGCTGGTAGTAGCCGCATCCATGGCGGTCATTCTTGACTGTTGTTCACAGCAGAAAGCTTCTACCATTGCTCCGTAGATGATTCCCTTTGCATAGTTTGGGATGAGATGTGCCATGACTTCTTCCGGAGACGGCAGGAACGAAGCCTTCGGCAGTTTTTTCATAGTTCCGTCGGGAGCTTTTCCCAGATGTTTCCGGCTGAACGGCAGGAGCTGTATCATTCTTTCCTCCTGCACGCTGGAATTTATCATATCCGTGTAGATAACGTAGACTTCGTCAAGTTCACGTTTCTCGAACTTCTCCAGAACGAGTCTGGCTATCTCCATTGCTCTGTAAAGTGTTGGATTCTGCGTAGTATAGAGGAATTCCCCGTCCACAAAGGGTTTGCTGCTGTTTTTGAGACGGCTTGTGAAGTACATTCTTCCCACGTGACCCAGAACAAACAGGTAGCAATTGTTTATATCCGGAGATTTTGCAAGCTCCTGTTCGGTGAATTTCAGGATATTGTGATTGTAGCTTCCGCACAGTCCCTTGTCCGCCGTAATGACGATATATCCCTTTTTCCGCTTCTCCGGAGGTATATCCGATCTGCGGTCGAAATACATCTGGCGTGTATGCGGAGTGTGTTCAAGAACGCTGCTGATAGTTTCCTGCAATTTATAGTAGTAAGGCTCTGTGGAATCGAGAGCCTTTCTTGCCTTTTTCAGCTTCGATGATGATATAAGATACATGGCGTTGGTTATTTTAAGTATCTGTTTTATGCTGTCGATACGTTCACGTATCTCTCTCATATTCGCCATAGACAGTCACCTCTTATTCCTCAAACGCCGTAACTATGCGCTCAATTCTCTCTGCAAGGTCGTCGCTGAGGATCTTGTTCTGTTCAAGTTCGGCGATTATATCCTGACCGTAGGTGCGGATATAATTCATCAGTTCGGAGCAGTATTCCTTGAGTTCTTTCAGCGGTATGCCTTTGAAAAGACCGTGCTGAGCCGCATAGAGCAGTATGACCTGTTCATACTGCGGCAGCGGATTATACAGCGGCTGTTTAAGCAGTTCGGTGAGCATTCTTCCATGGTCGAGCAGTTCGGTTGTTGACTGGTCAAGTTCCGATGAGAACTGTGTGAATATCTCCATTTCCTTGAACTGAGCAAGGTCGATACGGAGATTTCCTGCCGCCTTTTTCATAGCTTTCGTCTGAGCGGCTCCGCCTACACGTGATACGGAAAGTCCGAAGTTTACCGCAGGACGCTGACCGGCGTTGAAAAGTTCGCTTTCAAGAAAGATCTGTCCGTCGGTAATTGAAATTACGTTTGTGGGGATATAAGCCGATATATCTCCTGCCAGCGTCTCGATGACCGGCAGAGCAGTGAGAGATCCGCCGCCGTGTTCGTCGTCAAGACGGCTCGAACGCTCTAAAAGCCTTGAATGGAGATAAAAAACATCGCCGGGGTAGGCTTCACGGCCCGGCGGGCGCCGGATGAGCAGGGATAGCGTACGATAAGCGACGGCGTGCTTGGTGAGGTCATCGTAGACCACCAGCACATCTTTACCCTGCTTCATAAAGTATTCGCCCATGGCGCAGCCGGCATAAGGCGCAATATACTGCAGGGGCGAAAGCTCCGAAGCTGTGGCGCACACTACAGTGGTGTAAGCCATGGCTCCGTTTTTCTCGAGGTTTTCAACCAGAGAG
>UQXS01000054.1 GCA_900545125.1 uncultured Ruminococcus sp. | reverse complement strand
TCATTCGGCTTACTATGGTCAGACTGTATTTCAGTTTATCCGTGACCATATAGGATACCGTTTTGTTCTGAGAAAGTCAGAGCTTTCAGAAAATGTAGAACAGGGTGGTCAGCTCAATATTCATTTTAAAGTTGAAAATACCGGATTTGCCAATCCGATTCCAAACGTTAAAGCTGAACTTCTTCTTGAACGTGACGGGAATTTCATGAGAACCGGTATTGATATTGACCCTAATCAGTGGCGTTCCTGTACCGTTGCCGATGAAAATATATCGGCAAAGCTTCCGGACAGTCTCCCGGTCGGAAAATGGAATGCCTACATTAAATTGACTATGGGCGAAAATTCCGTATACCAGACAAGTCAGCGTTCCGTACAGTTCGCCAATGACGGTGTATGGAACGCCGCCCTCGGAGCAAACTATGCCGGCTCATTTAATGTAACAGAATCCGACAGTCATGGTACTGATAATTTCCTGCGTTCGGCCAGTGATCCCTCTGACAGAATGTTTTCCGTAAACGGCCGGATGTTCACCGACGGTCTTGATTCATTCAGCGGCGAATGGACAGAGGATATGCTTATCGCCGAAAACGGCAGCGACAAGCTGTACATGACAGCTGATGACAAATACTTCTATATTAAGGGAATTCTTCCCGGCGGCGCAGATGCTCCGGTTTATAATCTGCGTGTGGAAAATGCCGAAACAGACCGTGCATACTGGATATACTTTGCAAGTAATGGCTACGTTTATTTCAATAACGGCTCTTATGACGGCTCTCTCTGCAAATGGAACGGCGACATTGTGGAATTCCGGATACCGTTTGGTACAATAATGGATCTTTCTCCCGGAACATCTCTGAAATCTATCCGCATATTCCTACAGGACAGCGCCAACGACTGGAAACTGACAGGCGAAGCAAAAAGTGGTGAATGTACTGTTCCCTCCAATTTCGTTTCATATGCATCAGAAACGGATATACGTCTGTCCAGAGGCGATGAATATACCCTCAGATCAATTACACTGCTCGAATCCCCGACATATCAATGGTATCACAACGATGAACCGATATCCGGTGCAAACGGCGCAGAATATACATTTACAGCTTCTGACAGCTCAGATGAAGGCAGATATTCTGTTAAGATAACTTCTGCTTCCGGTGTGGAAAAGGAAATCGTACTCTGTAATCTTCTTGAAGTAAAAGATTCACTAGCGGGAGATATCAACAACGACGGAATAATATCCGCTGCCGATCTTGTACTTATGCAGCGTTATATTCTTGGCAAAGAAGATTTTTCCGAAGATCAGTTCGCACGTGCCGACATGGACAGCGATAATCTGCTAAATGCTTTTGATCTCGTTCTGCTCAGAAAAGAACTGATAAAAATATCCTGATACGGAAACAGCGTGCTTTCATCAACGAAAGCACGCTGCATTTTATCTTATAAAACTTGTTCGCTGGCTGGGTTCTTTTTCAGGCAGACCGTAAGTTTTTTTGCCCAGTTCTATGCTTCTCATCAGAAAAGTCATATTTTTTGCAAGAGTTCTCATTGTCTGTAATCCCTCAGCATCCTGCAATGCTTCACCCTGTGCTCCTCCGTGAATACTGTTCCAGTACTGACTGGAAGCTACAGGCATTCCGCAGATCGTGAAATATTTATTCAGTTCATCAAATGTTGCTGAAAGACCTCCTCGTCTTGCTGCAACAACACTTGCGCCGACTTTCATCGTCTTATCAAAGTGACTGCTGTAAAAAAGTCTGTCCAGAAATGCTATCAGAGTTGCATTTGCCGATGCATAATAAACAGGACTTCCGATCACCAGACCGTCACAGGCTTCAAATTTCGGTGCAGCTTCATTTACGATATCATCGAATGCGCACTTTCCTTTTTCGATACAACTGCGGCAGGCTATGCATCCTCTGATATCCTTGTTTCCAACATGAATGATCTCTGTTTCAATATTGTTTTCTTTGAAGATCTTCTCCATTTCATGCAGTGCGGTATATGTATTGCCTTCTGCATGGGGACTTCCGTTTACCATTAACACTTTCATACGCTAAAACCTCGCTTTGATTAATTTGACAATATCATTATATTTCAATATAACGCTAATATAATTCCAAGTCAATAGTTTTATAAAAAATTTGTAACAATGCACAAAATCCACATATTATTTTCTGTATTTTGTCAGGCTGAGACTGAACGGACTCCGGAATAAGCTGAAAAGTGACAGTTCTATGAAATCCGCATGACAGAAAGATGATTTTTTGTATAAATTGCTTTTCATTTTTATGCTTCTCTTGACAAAGACGATACAATTGTGTATAATATTATTGTAAAACCTGTTTCAGGTTCATAGATATAAAATTATTATGAAAATATGAAAGGACGATTCAAATGAACAGCTTAAAGAAAAGACTTATTTCTCTTCTCCTTCTGACAAGTATGGCACTTTCGTCATTTGTGGGATGCTCTGATAATAATAAAAGCAGCAAGGAGAAATCTTCTTCCGACAGTGAAACCTCTCAGACAGAACAGACAACCGGAAACTCGGAAACTAATGAAAGCACTGATTCTGAAAAAACAACTGCTGATATCTACAAAGACCTTCCGATGGAAGTTGAAACCGGTTCAAACGGTGAGCTTATAAGAATTCCTGTGCAATCGGGTGAGATCGGTTCGGCAGGCAGCGAAAGCAACGGCAACGGTTTCAATCTCGGCGGACAGGATCCTGACTCTGTAGATGTTTCACCGTCTATTCCTTCAGGCGGTCAGACATCAACAAAGCCTGTTGACGTTACCAATGCTGACGGTGAAAAAGTAACGGACAGCTCCGGACAGACTGTTACGGAATATGTTACCGAAAGCGGAGACAATTCTGACTATAAAAGCGTAACAAACGGAAATTACGTTCTCTGGATAGATTGCTCCAAGAATGAAGATTTCGTTTTCAATGACGAATTCATTAAAGTTACATTTGAAGTAAAGGACGGTATTCCTGACGGAGAATATCCAATTACTTTTGCTACTGATTTTTCAAGTGTAAAAGGTGAGATCACAAACCCGAAAAAAATCTACTCCGGATCTATTACAGTCGGCGGAGAAGCAAAAAAGAGTGAAGATTTATCCAATGAAACCGACTTTATACTTTACGGAGACAACATAAGCTGCAAGCAGGGCGATACAGTTGATTTCTACATCAATACAAAGAATAACCCCGGTCTTGCCGCTACACTTCTTTGGTTCTACTACGATTCAAACGCTATGACTGTTAAAACAAACGGCGTAAGACCTGCCGGAGAATTTGCAGAAATTTCAAGCAGAGTGGATTCTGACGCCTGAAATAATAATATCAGCTTTAAAAAAGGAACAGTTTCGTCTGTTCCTTTTTTTATAATATCTTCACAATTTTCACGTGTTTTTTAAAAAGCTTTAAGATAATTTTAAGAATGGACTGATATAATAAACTCATGAAAATAATTCCGGCTCTCTCATCTGAGTCAAAAAGAAAGGAGTGAAATATATTGGCTATAAATTCGTTTGCACGCAAGGAAATAAAATTCCTGTTGAATATGCAGCAGTATGAAAGCCTCATGAAAATCATTCCGGAATATATGAACCCAGACAAATACTGCGTAGGCGGCAAAGAATACAGTATATTTAATATTTACTATGACACGTCCGATGATTTCCTGATAAGAGAATCCCTCTCAAAGCCTTATTATAAGGAAAAAATACGGCTTCGCAGCTACTACTCGCCTGCCGCTCCGGATGATATGGTATTTCTGGAGATAAAAAAGAAGATCGGCGGTGTAGTCACTAAGCGCCGTGTATCAATGACTCTTGCGGAAGCAGGACTCTACATCAACAACCGTATCAAACCGCAGACTTCAAAATATATAACCGAACAGGTTTTCAGAGAACTTGATGCCTTTCTTGACCATTATCCCGTTGAACCAAAACAATACATAAGCTATCGGCGTGAAGCCTTTTTCGGTAAGGATAATCATGACTTCCGGCTCACATTTGACAGAAAACTGACAGAACGGCGGTACGATCTCGGACTTGAATACGAAAGCTATGGCAATTTTATTATTGAGGCAGATCAGCGGTTAATGGAAGTAAAAATTTCAGATTCAGTTCCTGACTGGCTTGTAAATGAACTTTCGGAATTGAAAATTTTTAAGACGAGTTTTTCAAAGTACGGAAAAGCATATACAAATTTTATCGCAGAACAGACAAACAGAAAAAAACAGATATTTGTTCCGGAAATATCTGTTACAAGAAATAATACAATAATGAACAGGAGTGTTTTATAATGTTTCCAAACGGTTTTTTCGGCAATATTCTCTCAAGATATGGTGAAGAGGCAGCATCGAGTCCGGTGATTAATAATACAACTGCTGCGGCACTGGCGGAGATCAAGCCAAAAGAATTTTTTCTCTGCGTAGGAGCAGCTCTCATAATCGGATTTTTTATCAGTCTGATATACATAGCTACACACAGAAAAGAAGGATACTCCCAGAGCTATGTTCTGACCATGATAATGCTGCCGACTATAGTGTCTCTTATCCTTCTTCTTATAAACACAACTGCCGGTGCTCTTAGTCTTGCCGGAGCATTTACTCTCGTCCGTTTCAGAAGTGTGCCGGGAGATCCGAAAGATATAGCATATATCTTCTTTGCAATGGCATCCGGCGTTGCCTGCGGAATCGGTTATGTAGGATTCGGAATAGTTTTCTTTGCATTTCTCGGTCTTGTTATGTTCGTTCTTTCGGAATTTGATTTCGGCGGTACAAAAAGACGTCATATGACACTTAAAATAACTATTCCCGAAAATCTGGACTATCAGGGAGCTTTTGACCCTGTTCTCAAAAAGTATACACAGTTCTATAAGCTCAGACGAGTAAAAACAACTAATTTCGGTACTCTGTTTGAACTTATCTACAGTGTGGATGTCAACGAAGATATAGACCAGAAAAAGTTTATTGATGAACTTCGTGCGCTCAACGGCAATATGACCATTAATCTTGTTTTCTTTAAATACGACGACAAGGTATACGAAAATTAAAATCACCATGGGGGGAGTATTTGATTTCCAACTCCCCCGCCTCTCTCAATAATAAGAGCTGCACTTGCGGCTTTTTTGTATTACAGGAGAAAAATATGAAATACACTAAAATTATATCATTTGCGACCGCTCTGTTATGCTTTGCCGGAGCGTCATCATGCGGAAAAAATGAGGAATCAAAACACGATTCCGAACCCAAAGGCAAAGAAACTTCGGTAATAATCGAAGAAAGCGGAAGCAGTATTGTTACTGAAAAAAATTCAGACAGCAAAACGGAATCGACATCTGCTGCTCCCGATAAAAAAAAATCCGATGTCACAACTGCGTCAAAAGGACATTCTGCCGTCGGAAGCAAGCATACAGTTACAACAACGGCAAAGTCTCCTTCACCAGATACGCACACAACTGCCAATGTTTCTTCGGGCGAAAGCAATATATCTTCCGGTGAAACGAATCAGACAAGCGGTACTTCCGGAAACCATAGCGGAAATGCTCAGGTATCTGAAAATGTACCGGTACATCAGCCTGCACAGGATCCGGCTGAATCAACGCCGGAAGAAAAAAAGTACACAGCAGAAATCAAACTCGGAGATACATCTTCATTCACAGGTGCAAACGTATCTGTTGACGGCTCGGTAGTAACAGTCAATGCCGGAGGAGATTACCGCTTTACCGGCTCTCTTGCAGACGGACAGATATGCGTAAATACCGCCGTTGAAGAAAAAGTTACAATTGTACTTGACGGAGTGAATATCCACAATTCTTCCGGGCCTGCAATTTTTATAAATGAAGCAAAAAAATGTACTGTCAAAGCAAGTGAGGGATCAGAAAATACTCTCAGTGATGCAGGAAAAAACAAGGCTCTTGACGGGGTTATATACTCCAACGATACCCTCTGCATAAAGGGCAGCGGTACACTGAATATCAACGCCGGAAATGCACATGGAATATGCAGCGACGATGATATAATCATAGAAAACAGTACACTGAACATTGAATCAAAAAAATCCGGTCTGATTGCCAATGATGATGTCACGGTCAGCGGAGGCAATCTGACAATATCAGGCGGTACGAACGGCATAAAATCCAAGGGAAGCATTCATATTTCGGGCGGTCATTCGGTTATTTCAGGCGGAAACAAAGAAGAAAAATGCTCTGTTTATGCCGCCGGTGAATTCATCTGTACCGGAGGATATCTGTTCGCAGCCGGAAATCAGGTCAGTGCTCCGTCAGCATCAGACAATCCGTATATTATTGCAGTGTTCGGAACTTCAGTTCCTGGCGGAACAACTGCTGAAATGATTCTTGACGGTACTCAGATGATAAGTTTTACACCTCATTGCAGCTTCAGGAGCCTGCTTATGCTTGCCCCGGAAATTTCCGAAAACAGCAGCTTTTATACTATAGTAGGCGGAAATACATCCGATGATTTTTCCGTCATTGGCACAGATAATATCTTTGAAAATAATTAAATATAGTATTAAATAGTATAATTTGATTACTTATTAAAAAAATATTAAGATTAAAAAATAGCAAAATATTCAAAAATGAGACTATTGTGCAGTTTTGTACATAAATATATATTGTAATAAATTTCAATATGCGATATAATACATACAGCAAATGAATATTTAAGGTATTTAGTGGAAAGTACCCTCCCCTCTCATGTACTTTAAACTGGATTTAATTTTCTTTGCTTGCCATAAATATATTATGGTAAACACATAATACAAATTTCATTTTCATTTGTAATTTTTCATGTTTTCTATTCTCTATATTTCTTTTAACTTATTGTTATGATCAGTTCACAGTGCTTAAGCGGTTTTCCGCAGAACAGATCACCCGCCTTCCTGAAAAGGAAGGATTTTTTTACAATGTGAAATTTGTGTGATAAATTATATAATACGCTTGACAAGTTCTATAATATGTGGTATATTAATTACAAAGGGGTGAATCCATTGAAGCGAAGTATATATAGTCTCGTCCTTGCTGACGACGTTATAAAAGCAGTTGACCGGGAAGCTTCCCGGCTTGGCACAAGCAGATCAAATCTTATAAATCAGATTCTGGCCGCAGAACTTTCATGCGTAACCCCCGAAATGAGAATGCATGATATCTTCGATTCGCTGACTGAACATATAGGCAGGAGTTTCCAGATACAGCAGCAGCGTTCGGCGTCATTGATGATCATGAAAACGGCTCTGGAATTCAAATATCGCCCGACGATTAGCTACCGTGTGGAACTTGCACGCTCTCCGGATATCTTTATCGGTACTCTCCGTGTCAGCGTAAGAACCATGAACGAAAAGCTGACGGAAATGTTCGGAAACTTTTTTCTGTACTGGTCGGCTATGGAATCGGAATATCTCGGTAAATTCAAATACAAGGACGATCTGAGCGATCTTTCACCGGTTGCTTTTGTGCGAAAACTTCTCAATACCGGACTTGATGAACAGAATACCGCCTGTGCAATAGGATGCTATCTTGATACACTCAACAGATCGCTTCAGACTTATTTTGCAGATCCTTCCTGCCTCAGGGATTATTCTCCGTGGCTGGAGGAACTATATAAATCAATGCTTGAAAAATATATAATATAGGAGGAAAAATTATGAACGCAGAGAAATTGACACAGATGTCTATGGACGCTGTAAGAAAAGCTCAGAATATCGCTGTCATGCAATCAAATACAGTGATCGAACCTGTCCATATTCTGGCAGGACTTCTGAAGCAGGAAAACGGACTTATCCCTCAGCTGCTGAAAAAAATGAATATTGATGCCGACATTCTTGAATCCGAAACTGATAAACGTATCGGTATGCTGCCAAAAGTCACCGGAAGCGGCAGAAGCAGCAATGTCGGTCTTTCAGCAGAAACCGACCGCATGATAACCGCAGCCGGACAGACAGCCGATAACATGAAAGACGAGTTCATATCCGTTGAACACCTTATGCTTGCCCTCATCGACTGCAAAGACAAAGATACAAGTCAGTTGTTCAAAACATTCGGCATTACTCGTGAAAGTTTCCTCAGCGCTCTTATGACAGTAAGGGGAAGTTCCCGTGTTACAAGCGAAAATCCGGAAGATACCTACGACGTGCTTACAAAATACGGTCAGGAACTTGTCGGACTTGCACGGCAGAACAAGCTTGATCCTGTTATCGGACGTGACAGCGAAATAAGAAACGTTATAAGAATACTCAGCCGTAAAACAAAAAATAATCCTGTTCTTATCGGAGAACCAGGCGTCGGCAAAACTGCTATCGCAGAAGGACTTGCATTGAGAATTGTTGCCGGCGATGTTCCGGACAGCCTGAAAGACCGCAAAGTATTCTCGCTTGATATGGGAGCACTCGTGGCAGGAGCTAAATACAGAGGTGAATTTGAAGAACGTCTTAAAGCTGTTCTTGGAGAAATCAAAAACAGCAACGGTCAGATAATCCTCTTTATAGACGAACTTCATACGATAGTCGGCGCAGGCAAGACCGACGGCGCAATGGATGCCGGAAATCTCCTTAAACCTATGCTTGCAAGAGGCGAACTCCACTGCATAGGCGCAACTACGCTTAACGAATACCGCACGTATATCGAAAAAGATCCGGCTCTTGAAAGACGTTTCCAGACGGTTCTGGTAGATGAACCTACGGTGGAAGATACTATCTCCATTCTTCGTGGACTCAAAGAACGATATGAGGTATTTCACGGTGTAAAGATCCACGACAGTGCGCTTATATCTGCGGCTGTCCTTTCAAACAGATATATCACCGACCGTTTCCTCCCCGACAAGGCTATAGATCTTATCGACGAAGCCTGCGCTACAATACGTACAGAAATGGATTCAATGCCTACAGAACTTGATGTTATTTCACGTAAGATCATCCAGCTTGAAATAGAAGAAACCGCTCTCAAAAAAGAAAATGACAGCATTTCCAAAGAGCATCTTGAAGAAATCCAGAAAGAACTTTCAGAACTGCGTGAGAAGTTCAGTGCAATGAAAGCACGCTGGGAAAACGAGAAGAATGATATCTCGGCTGTACAGAAACTTCGTGAAGAAATCGAATCTGTGAATATTGAAATAGAACGTGCCGAAAGAGGCATCAACTGCGATACAAATAAAGCGGCTGAACTGAAATACGGCCGTCTCCCCAAACTTCAGAAAGAACTGGAACAGCTTGAAAAACAGGCAGAAGCAGATATGGAAAAAGGCAAACTGCTCCGTGACAAGGTTACGGAAGACGAAATAGCTGCGATTGTCTGCCGCTGGACGGGCATTCCTGTTTCAAAACTTATGGAGGGCGAAAAGGAAAAGATTCTCGGTCTCGGAGAACTTCTGCACAAACGTGTTATCGGTCAGGATGAGGCTGTAGAAAAAGTCAGTGAAGCTATCCTCCGTTCACGTGCCGGAATTCAGGATCCTGACAGACCTATCGGTTCATTCCTGTTCCTTGGCCCGACAGGCGTTGGCAAGACCGAACTGGCAAAGGCTTTGTCTGAGATACTCTTCGACAGCGAACGCAGCATGATACGTATCGACATGAGCGAGTACATGGAAAAATTCAGCGTGAGCCGTCTTATCGGAGCGCCTCCCGGATATGTAGGATACGACGAAGGCGGTCAGCTCACAGAGGCTGTACGCAGAAAACCATACTCAGTCATACTTTTTGATGAGATAGAAAAAGCCCATCCCGATGTATTCAATATACTTCTTCAGGTTCTTGACGACGGCAGAATCACCGATTCTCAGGGCAGAACCGTGGACTTCAAGAATACAGTCATAATTCTTACGTCAAATCTCGGTTCGCCTTACATTCTTGATGGTATCGACAGCAGAGGAGAGATCACAGACGAAGCACGTTCCAGGGTAGAGGAGCTGCTTAAAACACAGTTCAGACCGGAATTCCTTAATCGTCTTGATGAAATAATTTTCTATAAGCCGCTGACAAAGGATAATATCATGAATATTATCGAACTTATGCTGTCCGATCTGCAAAAACGTCTTGATGACAAACATATACGTATAAATGTTACCGAAAAAGCCAAGAATTATATTGTAGACTGCGGATATGACCCTAACTTCGGCGCTCGTCCGCTGAGAAGATTTATCCAAAGCAAGGTTGAAACTCTTGCAGCCAAAAAACTTATTTCTGAAAATCTTTCTGCCGGCGATATTATCAATATTGATCTTGATGAAAACGGAAATCTTACAGCCGAAACATAATATATTTCTTTCGGGGATTATCATTCAAACGCATTTTTAACGGCAGAATCGGCATTCTATTGCCTTTATGAATAAAAATTCTGCGATAGATAGCCAAATACAGGTCATTTTGTCAATTTTTCGTTAAGTTCTTGACAAATCGCCGCAAAGGGTATATAATTCAATTGTAAAAATAAAACTAATGGAGGATAAAAAAATGACAAAGACCGAATTAATCAGTGCCGTTGCTGAGAAAACAGAATTCACAAAAAAGAACGCTGAGGCTGCTGTAAATGCTGTTGTTGCTGCTATTACAGAAGCTCTTATAAGCGGTGAAAAGGTTTCTATCGTTGGTTTCGGAACTTTTGAAGTCCGTGACCGCAAGGAAAAGAAAGTACTGAATCCCCAGACAAAGGAAATAATGATTGCCCCTGCTTCAAAGGCTCCTGCATTCAAGGCAGGTCAGGCTCTCAAGAGCGCAGTCAACAAGTAATCTAAGGAGGAATTTATTATGCCAAGACCTAAGAAAACTGCCGCAAAGGCAACTGCCGAAAAGGAAATAATCGCTGAAACTGTTGCTGAATCAGCAACTGAAACTGCAGCGGCAGCAGAGAAAAAGCCTGCTGCAAAGAAAACTGCTTCTGCAAAAAAGGAAACTGTAAAAAAAGATACAGTATCAAAGAAAGCTGCTGTTGAAAGCAAGGTAGTTATCCAGGCTAATGGTTCTGAAGCAACTGCCGATGATCTCGTAAAAAAAGCTGTTGAAGCTGCTGGCGTTAAAACTTTAAAAAAAGTTGACATTTATGTAAGACCTGAAATCAACAAGGTATACTACGTTATCAATGGCGATGTACTCGGCGAATTCGATCTCTTTTAATCATAACTATAATCAACAGCCCCGGAAGCGGTTTTTCACTGCTTCCGGGGCTGTTTTGTAACTATATTTTATTTGCGGAATATTATAATAATATGCAGAGATATCCGTATAATATTCTCTGTAAATTCAGAAAGGAGGAACATCTTATATGAATCTCAATCTTTTTGATGATGTAGACGGTCTTGTCCTGAGAGAACGTGAGGCTTCGTTTAACAACAGCCGCAATATGAATCCCGGAAATACCGGCGATATACCACGCTTTCCTAAAAATACCCCTCTGGCAATGGCTTATGTTCCGTTTCAGCAGTGGAATCAGGTCTATGACGAATCTGAAGCTCTGTGTAATGGAACTCTCTTCCCTGAACTTGATCTGCCGTTTACAGGAGGTGATCCAAGATGAACGAGAAAGTTCGTCTTATGAAAAAAATCAAGGAATATGATTTTGCTCTTAAAGAACTTAATCTTTACCTTGATACGCATCCGAACTGTCGGAGAGCACTTGCTCTGTTCAAAAAATACAGAGAACTGAGAAAAAAATCAGTCGATGAATATATCTCCAAGTTTGGCCCGATAACTCCCGAACAGAGCAATGACGATCAGCACTGGTCATGGATCGACGAACCGTGGCCTTGGGAAAGGAGTTAACTTATGTGGCAATATGAAAAAAAGCTGCAATATCCTGTCAATATCAAAACACCTAACGCCAAACTTGCAAAGGTAATTATCACTCAGCTTGGCGGACTGAATTCCAAAAAGATATAAATTAATGCTTATAAAATATTTCGATGATTCCACGAGGTTTCAGAAATATTATTTTGTCGATGATCTCTCTTAAAGCAATATTTTTTATTGTTTCGCTGACATCAGGATTATCAAGAATATCTAATGTTGCTGTAATTTTTTTCTCCGTATTATTTATAATTTCATTTTGTGATATTTGTTCAGACCGCATCAGTTCCAGTTCTTTTATGCGCTGGGCTATTTTTATTTTATTGATTTTATATTCTTCTAAAGTATCAACACCGGATTCATAAGCTTCCCGCACTCTGTCAAGTTTTTTGCATTCCTTTTCTATGAGATTACCTACCGGAATTTCTATTCTTGAACATTCTTCATGGGGCTTTATATTCAATTCAAAAGATCCGGTTGATAAATC
>UQXS01000053.1 GCA_900545125.1 uncultured Ruminococcus sp. | reverse complement strand
TTTTTCCGTTTACGGAAACCGAAAGGGAGCTGTTCTGCACGTTATCGACGCAGCTATGCCACATTTTCAGGCTGTGCCGACCTTCGGAAAGTCCGGATATTTCAAGTTTCAGGACGCCGCCGTTGTCTCCGTCGTTGATTTTGGCGCCGTCCATTGTGAGATACGGATAGTTGCCGCTCTGAAGCTGGAGGATCTTGCAGTTGACCATACGTACTTCCGAGCCGACGGAACCTCCGTTGCTGAGTTTCAGTGTTACTCCGCCTATAGTCGCAGTCGGAGCGTCTCCGGTCGCTATCCAGTTTTCTGCGACTTTTGAATAGGAAGCCTTTCGTCCGTCGCCTGCGTTAAGATCTATGCAGAGCCTTTTGCTGCTTTCAGCGGCGAAGACTATTTTTTCAGGTTCGGGCAGAAATTTTCCAACTGCGCCGGAACATACGAATACTGCGGCAATTCCTGCCGTAAGTCTTTTAAGTGATTTTTTCATTTGTAATTCCCCCCCATGAGTCAGTCTTGTACTGCCATGATTTTTTATAATTTATTTATATTATACATTTTTTATGAAAAAATGTAAATATAATATAGTATCATGTTTAGTCTGATATCAAAAAACTCTTTTATATGTGTACAATAGTATCATGTGTAACGTATCAAATAAGGATTATTATGAACAATATTACCACTCGGAATAATTTTCAAATAGTAGTTGAAATTCGTCGGATAATGTGTTATAATTATATTACTTTTTGATTTGCGGGGTGTTTTTATGAACATAGTAGTTGCTCAGTCGGGCGGTCCGACCTGTGCCATAAATGCTTCTCTTGCGGGAGTGCTGAGGGCAGGTCAGAGATCGGAAAAAATCGGAAGGATCTACGGTGCGCTGAACGGAATTGAAGGCGTCATTGAAAATCGTCTTGTCGATCTTTCACAAGTTATCGAAAATGAAGAAAAATTTCAGCTGCTGCTTAGGACGCCGTCGGCTGTTCTTGGCTCGTGCAGAAAAAAGCTGCCTGATTTTCACAGGGACAGCAGTCTGTATGAAAGTATCACACGTTCGCTGCGAGATGCGGAAATCGGGGTATTTTTCTACATAGGCGGCAACGATTCAATGGATACCGTAGCGAAATATGCGGCATATCTGCGTGAAAAATCTATAGACGATATAAAGATCATCGGTATTCCAAAGACTATCGACAATGATCTTTGTGTGACAGATCATTGTCCCGGTTTCGGATCTGCCGCAAAATACGTCTGTACGACCGTTCAGGAAATAGCAAGGGACAGCAACGTTTACAGTATGCCGTCCGTAACGATCATTGAAGCAATGGGACGTCATGCGGGATGGCTTGCTGCTTCATCATGCTGTATCAGAGCGAACGGAGAACAGGCTCCGCAGCTTATTTATCTTCCGGAGTGCGTTTTTAGTATCGGGAAGTTTATTTCCGATGTAAAGGCTCAGATGAAGAAACATAAGGCGGTTATTGCAGTTGTTTCAGAGGGAGTAAAGACGGCTGACGGAAAATTTGCTGCCGAGGAGTTTCAGTCAGGACAAAAAGACGTTTTCGGACATTCGTATCTTGCAGGTATCGGCAAGCTCCTTGAAAGGGCCGTGTCTGATGAAATAGGCTGCAAAGTGCGGTCTATCGAGCTTAACGTGATGCAGAGATGCAGTTCTCATATAGCTTCGGCGGAAGATATAAGCTCTGCCGCTGCTATCGGCGAAGCCGCTGTGGATGCTGCTCTTGCAGGAAAAAGCGGATGCATGATGACATTCGTCCGTGAGTCGGACAAGCCGTACCGCTGCAGTTTCGGAACAACAGATGCCGCAGATGCTGCTAATTCCGAGAAACTGTTCCCGGCTGAATGGATAAACGAAGATGAAAATGATGTTCTTCCGGAAGCTTATGATTATTTTATGCCGCTCATACAAGGGGAGATCTATCCCGTAATGAAAGACGGTATGCCGGTTCATATAGTTATATAAAACAAAAGCGTGTTCACATTTACATAAAGTGAACACGCTTTTTGCTTTCAGAATCCGAGATCTTCATAGTCCTCACGGATAAACCTGTGATACGTCACGTGAACGCTGCCGTCTATTTCCTCGTCAACGGAAAGACAGTAGCGGTAGTCGTCGGGAATTCCATTTTTAAAATATACGAGATACTTAAATTCATCGTTATTCATTTCAGTGACTGATACGCTGTCGGAAAAACTGTGGAAAATATCAAGAATTTCTTCAAGAGTCCGATGTTCTCTAACGCCGCAGACCAGTGCGGATATGAACTGTCCGCCGTCATACCGGCTATGAACGAATTCCGTTCCCTCCGGCGGAACGGTGATACAAAATCCGTTTTTTATTTCCGAAAGGGTCAGTTTTCCGAGACGAGGCAGGGAATAATCGGAAAAATCGGCAAGTATCTGCCGCATCTCCTCCGGCGTAAGTTTTTCTCCGAGAAGATGTTCAAGAGAAGCGGAGGTATAATTCAGGCTCATTGCCCTGTGGTCAAAGCCGAGTTTGACCTGTGCTTCGTAAATATTGTCAAGTATATTTTTTTCAAGACGTTTAAAATCAGGCATAGAATCATTCCTTTCACTATCATTTTAACATATTTTACTTAAAAAGTCAAGTCCTGATTAATGTGTTTCCCAAGGAGGGAAGGAAACACGCTCTTAAAGCGTCAAATAGAGCAAAAAATGATATGTGAGGCAAATAATTTTCTAAATATTGCTAAATTTTGAATTTTTTCTTTACAAGATGTTAATTTTATGCTATAATGATACTATGGGTAACTTAGTAAGTGTAAGAGAATTTTGAATTTACTCTTTACTTTTATGTAATAATGTGTTAAAATGTAAAGTGTGAAAATAATCAACGGCTGCATTGCAGTCTATGAAAGGGAATGATACTATGATTGATAAGATCAGATCAGAAAGCATGGATATGCTGTTTAAAGCCATTCTTACACTCGAAACCGTTGACGACTGCTATAAATTCTTTGACGATCTATGCACAAGCATTGAACTTAAATCCTTTGCACAGCGTATTCAGGTCGCAAAACTGCTCGATGAGCATAAGGTATACAACAGCATAGTCACAGAAACAGGCGCAAGTACCGCAACTATCAGCCGTGTAAACAGATCTCTCAAAGACGGAAACGACGGCTACGAACTCGTATTCAAACGGCTTGCGCAGAAAAATAATTTATAATGAAAGGGATGTTTTTCCGTGAAGAAATCTGCCTTACTGAAGAAATCTGCTGCCTGCGCTTCTGCTGCGGCAATGCTTCTGACTGCTTTGCCGTCCGCTGTAAATGCGGCAGTGCTGAATCCAGACAAGCCCAATAACTATGATAACTTTGCAGAAGCCCTGCAGCTTGCTTTGTGCTTCTACGACGCTAACAAATGCGGCGACGAAGTAGCCGAGGACGGCTACTACTCATGGCGTGCGGATTGTCATGTCAAAGACGCTGAAATACCTCTCCAGCCTATGGATCCTATGCCGACTGTCAACAAAGGCAATGGCGATCCTGATGACGGCAAGGACGACGGTCTCGGAAATTACGACGGCAAGGGCGACGGCGGTGAGAGCTCCGCAGAGGGTCTCTATATCGGCGTTAATATGACCAAGGAATTCATTGAGGAAAATAAAAAATATCTTGACCCTGACGGAAACGGTACTCTCGATCTGACCGGCGGCTGGCACGATGCGGGAGATCATGTAAAATTCGGACTTCCCGGAAGCTACTCCGCATCGACCCTTGGCTGGGGATATTATGAGTTCCCCGAAGCATACAAGGAAACCGGTCTCGACAAACACGTTGAGGACGAGCTCCGCTGGATAAACGATTACTTCATGAAAGCCACTTTCTTAGATGATGACGGAAAAGTTGTTGCCTACTGCTATCAGGTAGGCGAGGGAAACAACGACCATAATTACTGGTGTCCTCCGGAATTACAGGTCGACGGAACTTATGTCGCTTCGTCGTCTTGCGGCGTAAAGCGTCCGGCTTACTTTGCCACCAGAGAGATGCCGGCATCGGATCAGTGCGCCGGAGCATCTGCCTCTCTTGCGATAAACTACCTGAATTTCAAGGATTCCGATCCGGAATACGCCGAGGAATGCCTGAAATATGCTCTTGCACTATACGATTTTGCCGTTGAAACACACACCGAGGAATGGACTCCCGGCACAACGCCGACAGCTACCAGTCTCGGATATGACGGCGGCTTCTACACCTCCAGCTACGACTACGACGAACTTGCGTGGGCTGCTGTATGGCTCTATTACTGCACAGACAATTATGACTATATCGACGATATCATAGCCGTTGACGAAACGACAACAAACGATAAGGGTGCTCATCCCTACACCGGATATCTCAAGCGAATCATGACCGACACCGGCAACTGCTGGCAGAATATCTGGGTTCACTGCTGGGATACCGTCTGGGGCGGAGTTTTCGCAAAGCTTGCACCCGTTACAAATACTGCCCGTGACTGGTATATCTTCCGCTGGAATCTGGAATTCTGGTCGGGAGTTGACGAGGCAACGGCAAAGGATGCTAACTATTACGTTCCCACAACTACCCACAAATATTTCGGAATGGATGACCTTATCTGGAATCAGAAGATCGACCCTGCCGACATTCCGGATCTTCCGGAAAACGGCGGCAACTTCATTGCAAAATCCCCTGAGGGATACGCCGTTGTCGCAGGCTACGGAAGCGCACGTTACAATACTGCCGCCGGATTGCAGGCAATGGTCTACACCAAAGAGACCGGCGATATGATTTTTGCCGAGTGGGCTAAAGATCAGATGGAATACATCCTCGGCGATAATCCTATGGGATATGCTTACGAAGTCGGATATGAGAACAACTTTGCTTCTCAGCCGCATCATCGTTCTTCTCACTGCTCGCCGACTCAGAGTATGGATGATCCTGTAGTTCAGGTTCATACTCTCTGGGGAGCACTTGTCGGAGGTCCGGATCTTGACGATTTCCATTCCGACATCACCAAGGACTACATCTACAACGAAGTAACAGACGACTACAATGCTGCATTCTGCGGCGATCTTGCAGGACTTTACCACTTCTACGGTGCAAAAGGCAAGGAACTTGAAGATAAGAACTATGTCATCCCCGACTTTAATATGTCCGAAAATGCTGTCGGCTACGATCAGGTGGATGCCGACGGAAATCCTCTCCCCACAGGCCTTTACATTTCCGCAGGCAAAAGTCAGGAAACCGATGCCGGAATCCAGATAAAAATAGTTGTTCATAACAGAACAGTCAATCCGCCAAAATTTGAAAGCGATCTCAAGGCAAGATATTATTTCAACATAGGCGAACAGCTTGAAAAAGGCGAGGATATCAGCTATATTTACACACGTGTTGACTACGATCAGGAGAAGAGCTTCACTGACGGAAAAAATCAGGCACTTATCTCAGAACCCGTAAAGTATGATGATAACGGAACATACTATATCGAGATCTCGTGGCAGAACTGCGATTTTTACGGCAGCCGTGTATATCAGTTCGGCTTGCTTAACAAGATGAACGATGAAACTTACGATACTGTATGGGATTCCACAAATGATTACAGCTATGACGATCTCGTAAGCTTCGAGGATGACAACGATGCCGCTGCTATCACCGATAAGGTTACTCTTTATGCTGACGGAAAACTTATCTGGGGCGTTGAACCTGACGGAACAAAGCCCGATGACAGCACGATTATGTACGGCGATGCCGACTGCGACGGAAAGGTATTTTTGAATGATGCAGTTCTGATAATGCAGGCTGTCGGAAATCCCGATGCTTACGGTTTAAATGGTACGGAAAAAAATCATATTACTGAACAGGGAAAGATCAACGGAGATGTTTCCAATACCGGAGACGATCTTACCAACGCAGATGCACTGACGATTCAGAAGTATTTGCTGCATCTTATTGACAAGCTTCCCGCATAATAAATAACAGGCATCCATAAAATCGTGGATGCCTGTTTCTTTAATAATATTTTATTTTGTGATATATTCAACAGCGTCGTCAAGCCAATTTCCCTCAAAAAGCTCAATAGTTCCCTGATCGCAGTGTTTAGCGAGTTCAGGGTCAATAGGGAGCTGTGCAAGTACGGGAATGCCATACTGTGAAGCAATTTCAGTGATGTGGCTTTCCCCATATATACTGTGACGCTTTCCGCAGTCGGGGCATTCAAAGTAGCTCATATTTTCTACGATACCAAGAATCGGTATATTCATGAGCTTTGCCATTTTAACGGCTTTTTCCACGATCATTGACACGAGTTCCTGCGGCGAAGTAACAATAACAATGCCGTCAACCGGAATAGACTGGAAAACAGTAAGCGGAACATCGCCCGTTCCGGGAGGCATATCAACAACGAGACAATCTATATCTTTCCAGATAACATCAGTCCAGAACTGTTTTACAACTCCGGCAATGACAGGTCCTCTCCATACTACGGGGTCGCTTTCGTTTTCAAGAAGCAGATTGATAGACATAACGTCAATTCCCATTTTGCTTTTAACAGGAAGAATGCCGAATTCGCAGCCTTCTGCCTTTGTATGGATACCAAATGCTTTAGGAACGGACGGACCTGTGATATCGGCATCCATAAGACCTACATTTTTGCCCATTCTCTGCATGGAAACGGCGAGAAGAGAAGAAACCAGTGTTTTTCCGACGCCGCCTTTACCGCTGACAACGCCGATGACTTTACCGATTTTGCTCATCTGGTTTGGTTTTTCAATGAAGCTCTCAGGCTCGGTTCTGCTGTCGCAGTTGCTTGAACAGTTTGAGCAGTCATGTGTACATTCACTCATTTTAGAACACTCCTTGTTTTTGTAATACTATTATTATAACCTATTTTCATGAATTAGTCAAGCATTAAACAGCTCTCCGGAAAGGAGAGCTGAAAAATCATTGGAGAAAATAGTCGTATACGCTTAATTTGCAGTCGGAAGAAATGGCGGTGTAGTAGTTGAGAAGCAGTGTTGCATCAGAACCGTTAATAATTCCGTCAGCGTCAATATCTGCTGCAATTTCCTGTTCAGGAGTAAATCCGCTTTCCATGTTTGAAGACAATTTTGTATATGCGGCAAGGATCTGCGTTGCATCAGAACCGTTAATGATTTCGTTATTGTCAATATCTCCGAGCATACGGTCGGAAACATTTATCTTCATAGGCTTTGCGTAATCACCGACGGGCTTGAATTCTTTAAAATCCAGTAAAGAATCGCTGAAATCCCCGAAGCAGATTATTTCACACTGTGCGCCGGATTTTCCTGACATAAATTCAACAGCATATCTGCCAGCCGGAGTATCGTTATCGACAACGGCGGAAAAACCTGCGAGCGGATAGTCATCTGAGTTTTCAGATGTCAGTATAAATGGATCGTTGCTGGTTGATAAATACGAAACAAAATGTTTGTTTAGTTCGGGATGTGCCGTAACTTCTGGTTTAACTTCAACAATATCTTTGCTTATAATTTGTGAATAGGGTGAATGTCCACATAGAGTAATAGGATCCTGCAAATTATCCAGAGCGATAAATTCGCTGTCGCATTTCCATTTAAGAATAATCTGACCGACACTGTTCTGTTCGTCGTCGATATAGACCTCGGCGTTGAACGAGTTGTTTTCGCCGGTAAGCAAGCCGCTGTTCACGTAAACAGTACCGTTTTTGAGAACCTGTGCCTCATCGGTTTCGATTGGTTTGAAATAGAGCGACGGCTGATAGTCGCTGTCGTCCACAGCTGCGTCAGAGAACGGAACAACAAGCATTGAAGCTGCTAAAACAGTCGAAACAGCAAATGATAATTTTTTCATGATTGATCTCCTTTCAGACTGACTCGGTCATTTTTAAAACAATTTCCGCAACACGTTTTGCGGCTATTTTTTCAAATTCGTCAAAAGAAATAGCCCCGTTATCGTCTGCGTTGTCAGAAATACATCTTACGCTTACATACGGCATATCATTAAGAAAACAGCAGTGACCTACGGCTGCACTTTCCATATCAACTGCATAAGGATCAAAGCGTTTCTGGATATCAGCCTTAACATCGTTGCTTGAAATAAATGCCTCTCCTGAAACTATCCTTCCACGAAAACTGTTTATACCGGATTCTTTGCAGACTTTTTCTGCAATATCCATAAGTTTTTCGTCAGACCTGAAAATACCGCAGTACGGAGGGTAATCCTGAAGGAAGTGAAGATCGAGGTCATGAGGCAGTACTTCGGTGGATATAACAATATCACAGACTTTTACAGCAGAATTCATTCCGCCTGCAATACCTGTATTTATTACGCAGTCCGGATGAAAATTGTCAATAGCCGCCTGGGTACAAAGTGCGGCGTTCACCTTTGCAATTCCGCAGCAGGAATTTACAATTGTGTTATTTTTATAAGTATTGATGTAAAAATCAAAGCCGGAAAAGCGTTTGATTTCTGCATCTCCAAGAGTACTTCTTATATCAGCAAGTTCTGAGGGCATTGCTCCGATAATAACTATGGTTTTCATTAATGACAGCTCCTTTAAAAAAATACAGACAGTTCAGAACTTGTCTGTATTTTTATTATAGCATAAGCAATATGCAATGTCAAGGAAATCAGTTGTCAAAGATATTTTACAATTTCTGCAAGATAGCCGTCATAGTGTTCATCGACAAGACCGAAATCCATTTCCTTGAAACTCCAAACAGCTCTTGCAATATTGAATTTTTCCATTGCAGCGTGAATATCAGCGAACCATTTTACTGCGCTTTCCGGGTCTGCCTTGTCGATAACACCGTATTCGCCGCAGTACAGCGGAACATTATATTTTTCGCTGACATCCAGAGCCGTCCTGAACTGTCTTTCAAAGAAGCTGCTGTCGATCAGATTGCCCTCATAGTCAAATTCGTTATCATAGTTTTTGTTGAAAACAGCATTTGATTCTCTGCGGTATTCGTCTACTGTTCCGGGATAAGCAATACTGTAATCAGAGGGCATATTTTCTACCCAATAGCCGGACTGGTGGGTAAAGATCATGGGACTGTAGCAATGGAATGTGAAAACGATATTCTCATCAGCCGGTTTATCCAGAAGTAAAAGTCCCTCTATGCTGCTGTTAAAGTATCCTCCGATAATTATTCTGACATCAGCGGAAATTTCACGGATAGCCCTGATAGTTCTGTCAGCAATGCGGTTCCAGATTTCAGCTGTTTCTTTTGCTGTTATTTCGTTAAGAAGTTCAAATGCTACAAATGCGGAATATTTAGCGTATCTTCGAGCAAGTTCCTGCCACAGTCTTACAAAGATATCCTGAAGTTCCTCGTTGTAAAAGAACTGACAGTATGTCTTGTCGTCAAAAACATATCCGCAGGCTTTGTGCAGATCAAGAACCATTTTCAGACCATATTTTTTGCACCATTCAATACAGCGGTCGATATGTGCAAATCCGCTTTCGATGAAGCTGCCGTCGTCGTTCTGGATAACGTTGTAGTCGATGGGAACACGCACATGATCTGCTCCCCATGATGCGATTTTTGCAAAATCATCTTCGGTAATAAAATTGTTGAAACGTTCATCGGTGTAATTTCCGGCGCCGCACTGTGAAAGCCATCCTCCCAGATTAACGCCTTTTTTATATCCTGTAAATTCCCTCATAGTAGATTCCTTTCCCGGAAACATCCGTTTTATACTTGCGGCACAAAGATCATGCCTTAAATTCTTTGTTGCTATGATAAATATTACAATAAATCTCATAAAAAATATATTATAGATTTTACCTTTTTATCATATTATTTGCTCATGAAAATTTTCATATATTATAAAGAAGCAGGTTTTTAATACCTGCTTCCCTGATTTTTATTAAGCTGTCACGATACTGTCTGCATTATGAAGTTTAAGCTTTTCAACAGCCTGTTCACGCATTTTGTATTTAAGGATCTTGCCGGCAGCGTTCATGGGGAATCCGTCCACGAAATCCACATATTTAGGGCACTTGTGCTTTGCCATACGCTCAAGACAGAAGTTTCTTATTTCCTCCTGATCTGCCGTTACGCCTTCCTGAAGAACTATACACGCCATAACTTCTTCGCCGTAATCCTGATCCGGAACGCCGATAACCTGAACATCCTTTACCTTCGGGTTGGTATAGAGGAAATCCTCTATTTCCTTGGGATAGATATTTTCACCGCCACGGATAATCATATCCTTGATTCTTCCGGTAATTTTATAATATCCGTCCGACGAGCGTCTCCGTGCGAGATCTCCTGTATGAAGCCATCCGTCTGAATCAATAGCGGCGGCAGTTGCTTCGGGCATTTTGTAGTAGCCTTTCATGATATTATAGCCTCTTGCAACAAATTCACCGTCAGTATCGTCAGGAAGTTCCTGATTGGTTTCGGGGTCGACAATTCTGCACTCAACGCCGAAAATAGGGCCGCCTACTGTATTTACACGCTGTTCTATGGTATCGGTCGTTTTGCTCATGGTGGTAGCAGGGGAAGCTTCTGTCTGACCGTAGGTAATGCATATCTCGGTCATATTCATCTTGTCCAGAACTTCTTCCATAGTCTTGATAGGGCACGGAGATCCAGCCATAATACCTGTTCTCATATGTGAGAAATCGGTCTTATCGAAATCCTCGTGACCGAGCATTGCGATAAACATAGTAGGAACGCCGTGGAAGCAGGTTATTTTTTCCTTGTTGATGCAGGCAAGACCCTTTCTCGGCGAGAATCTTGTAATAGGTGACATTGTAACTCCGTGCGTCATTGAAGCGGTCATTGCAAGAACCATGCCGAAGCAGTGGAACATAGGCACCTGAATCATCATGCGGTCAGCGGTGGAAAGATCCATGCAGTCGCCGATAGCCTTTCCGTTGTTGACAACGTTATAATGTGTAAGCATTACTCCCTTGGGGAAACCTGTCGTGCCGGAAGTATACTGCATATTGCAGACATCGTGAATATCAATAGTCTTTCTTACTTTTTCAACTTCACTGTACGGAACATTTTTAGAGAGAGCGATTGCCTCATCCCATGTAAAGCATCCGTTGTTTTTGGAATCAATTGTTATGATATTTTTAAGGAAAGGAAGCTTTTCGGAGTTAAGCTGTCCCGGTTCGCAGTTTTCAAGTTCGGGGCATAATTCTCTGATAATGTCGATATAGCTTATGTTCTTGATACCGTCTATCATAACAAGGGTATTTGTATCCGACTGTCTGAGAAGATATTCAGCCTCGTGAATACGGTACTCTGTATTTACTGTAACGAGAACAGCTCCGATCTTTGTTGTTGCCCAGAAAGTTATATACCACTGTGGAACATTTGTTGCCCAGATAGCGACATGATCGCCTTTTTTAACGCCCATAGCCATAAGCGATCTTGCAAAAGTGTCAACGTCATCTCTGAATTCGGGATAAGTTCTTGTATAATCAAGTTCGGTATATCTGAAAGCGTACTGGTTCGGGAAAGCATCGCACATACGATCCAGAACATCCGGGAATGTATAGTTCAGTATTTTTTCCTTTGGCCACGGATAATATCCTGTCCCCTTAATGCTTGTCTGAAGCGGATGCTTGTGCTTTTTCTTATAGGGAGCCATATAATCTGCAAACTGGGGGATAACTACTCCTGCATCGCAGAGATCCTTCGACCATCTTTTTACCCATTCAAGGGAAATATAGCCGTTGTAATTTATAGTTTCAAGAGCACTTATCATATTCTTTACAGGTATATCGCCTGTTCCCATAATACGGTATTCAACGGCAGAGCCATTCATTACACTGTCCTTGACCTGCACATATTTTATGTATTCGC
Source organism: uncultured Ruminococcus sp. (assembly GCA_900545125.1). Taxonomy (GTDB): domain Bacteria; phylum Bacillota; class Clostridia; order Oscillospirales; family Ruminococcaceae; genus Ruminococcus. The sequence goes on along the minus strand of UQXS01000053.1, from coordinate 546 downwards.
CCAGATTAGCGACAGTTGTTTCCGGAGATTCACCGGCATAGCGATAAGGATGATGCATATCCCAGAGAGCAGCTACCTTACGGCTGTTCACCGCATCGAGGAGACGTGCAAGACGCTTTGTATCGCTGTAAACGCCGTTTGTTTCCACGAGAAGAGTAACATTGTTTTCCTCGGCAATAGGGACAAGGTCAGTAAGAACTTTACAGATATATTCATCATCGACTTCTCCGCCGGGAGCAGGGTCAAGATCTCCGAGGATTCGTATAAACGAAACTCCGAGCTTTGAAGCAAGCTGAGCATAAGCCTTGATTTCTGCTTCTGCCTCTTTGAATTTATCCTTGAATTTAAGACAGGCTCCGGAAGCAAGACAAGAAATTTCAAGTCCAAGAGATTTGAGTTTTGCGATAGTAGAGGGAAGCTGTGCTTCCGTGAACGGCTGAGCTTTTACGGAAAAAATCTCATCACCAAGTCCTCGTATTTCAATACCGTCAAAGCCAAAATCTTTTGCTGTTGAATAAATATCCGACCATGTCCAGTCCGGACAAG
>UQXS01000052.1 GCA_900545125.1 uncultured Ruminococcus sp. | reverse complement strand
CGGCAGGCTTATGGGAAAGCTGATAAGGGAAAACCTTGATTTTGAAGCCTCAGAGCTGAAACGCTTATGGGGGTGTCTCATAGATATTTTGGATAGTATAAGCAGCACTCTCGGAGAAAAAGAGATCAGATTCAGCGAACTGGTAAAGATTATCCGGTCAATGACCGGCAGAATAAAATATTCTGTTCCGCCCCAGACACTTGATGCCGTTATTGCTGCTTCTTCACGGACAGCACGTCTCAATGCGCCCAGAGTAGTTTTTGCTATTGGTTCAAATGATGGAGATTTTCCGAACTTCGTAAATATTCACGGACTTTTTTCGGAATCAGACAAGATAAAGCTGTCGAAAAACGGTATAGAGATATCACGTCCTCTTTCTGATCTTATTGCATCCGAACGGCTTGTGGTGTACAAGGCTTTGTCGGCAGCTTCGGAAAAGCTGTATATAACATATCCGCTGTCGGATCTGTCCGGACAGGCAAAATATCCGTCTCAGGTAATCGACAGTATAACAGCGATGTTCGGAGATAACAGTATGCGGCTTACCATCAGGGACACTCCGCCTCATTTCTATGCCGTTACCCTGCATTCGGCGTTCTATCATTATATGCAGAACAGAGATCCGGGAAGTATAGAATCCGCATCGCTTAATCATGTCCTTTGCAGTGATGACAGCTATAAGAGCCGTATCTCATACGTGCTCAGCCGCAGTTCATATAAGCAGGATTTCACGATTGACAGCAGTATTATGCAGAAGCTTAAAAGCTTTGATCCGCTGATTATTTCTCCGTCAGGACTGGATGAGTTCAATCAGTGCCATTTCCGGTATTTCTGCGATAGGTGTCTGCGCCTTTTCTCAAACGAGAAAATGGAATTTGATGCCAGAGCTGCAGGAGATCTCTTTCATATTTGTTTCAAAAACATTCTGGCTTCACGTTCAAAGGAAAGCTTTCTGAAATTGTCATATGATGATTTTACACGTGAGATCGGCAGCTGCGCCGATAAATTCCGTGAAGAGAGACTTTCCGGAGATTTTGTAAAAGATCCGAGATCTGACATGATATTCAAAAAGATAACCGAGCGTATGACAAATGTTTTTATTCATACGCAGCAGTCGCTTATGGCATCTGATTTTATTCCGCATTCGTATGAGCTTGATCTCAGCAATAAGAACTCCGTGTCAATTGCTTTCGGCGATAAATACAGGCTTGAGTTCGGCGGTGTGGTTGACAGAGCGGATATCTGTGAAATAGACGGTGAAAAATACGTCCGCATAGTTGATTATAAGAGCAGCCGCAAAAATATAACTCCTGTCGCACTCGCCAGCGGAATCAACCTGCAAATGCTGATGTATCTGTTTTCGGCAACAGATGAGGGTGGAATGTACGAAGATTATCAGCCGGCAGGAGTCCTGTATTCACCCGTGCAGCTTCAGGATTTTTCACCGGAAAGCTGCAAAATTAACAGCTTCAATAGTGAAATGCTGAATTCTTCGCTGAAAACAAGCGGTCTGGTGCTCAGCGATATGAAGGTTCTGAACGCTATGGAAAACGGCGTTGAAGGAAATTATATTCCGGCAAAGCTGAAAAAATCAGGCGAACTGTATGCCGGATCTTCCTGTATTTCACGGGAATCAATGGAGCGCCTGCGTGATTTTTCATATGGAAAGCTGAAAGAAATGGCGGAAACTCTGCTTGCGGGAAATGCGGAAGCTGTGCCGCTTGTTTCCGGCGGAACTGTACCATGCAGATACTGCAATTATGTGAATATCTGCGATAATGCAAAGCTTGAACGGTTCAGAGAACCCACCCCGGAAAGCGTAGCAGAGGCAGAAGAAATAATGGAGGTAAAAAAATGAAATTTATATGTTATCCTAAATGTACGACTTGCAAAAAGGCTCAGAACCGGCTTGATTCAAAGGGAATTGAGTATAGTTCAAGAAATATTAAGGAAGAAAATCCGACTTATGAAGAGCTGAAAGAATGGTATGAAAAATCCGGTTTGCCGCTGAAAAGATTTTTCAACACCAGCGGAATGATATACCGTTCGATGAATCTGAAAGACAAGCTTGACGATATGACCGACGAAGAAAAGCTCAGGCTGCTCGCCAGCGACGGAATGCTGGTGAAAAGACCCATTCTTGTGACAGATGATATGGTTCTTGTAGGATTTAAGGAATCGGAATGGGAAAAGATTATTTGAGGAGTATATAGAAAGGCGGTAACTTGCCGCCTTTTTATATTTTTCCTTTTGTTAAAATAAAAAATGCTTGAAAAAATTTTCGATATGTGATAGAATAAAAAGTATGTTTAAATAGGTGAAAGGCAGAGGATAAATGGCTAAGAAAAAGGATTACGGCAATGAAAGCATCACCATGCTCAAAGGTGCGGATAAGGTCCGGAAGCGTCCGGCAGTAATTTTCGGATCGGACGGTCTTGACGGATGCGAGCATTCGATCTTCGAGGTTATTTCCAATTCTATAGATGAGGCACGTGAGGGTTACGGAAGCAGGATCATAATAACTCATTTTCGCAATAATGATATTGAAGTCGAAGATTTTGGCAGAGGATGTCCCGTTGATTTCAATAATTCCGAACAGCGCTATAACTGGGAACTTGTTTACTGCGAGCTGTATGCCGGCGGAAAATATGACGATTCCGCTGAATCCTATGAGTATTCACTGGGGCTTAACGGTCTGGGTCTTTGCGCAACGCAGTTTTCTTCGGAATATATGGACGTTGAAGTCATTCGTGACGGATTCCGATACGGACTTCATTTTGAAAAGGGTGAAAATGTCGGCGGTCTTAAAAAAGAACCATGCAAAAAGAAGCAGACCGGTACAAAGACACGCTGGCGTCCCGATCTGGATGTTTTCACTGATATTGAGGTTTCCGACGATTTTTTCCGTGATATTCTGAAACGGCAGGCGGTAGTAAATCCAAATATCCTGTTCATATTCAGGAGCGAAAACGAAAGCGGCGGTTTTGACGAAGAAGAATTCATTTACGAAAACGGCATAACCGATTATGTGAAGGAGATTGCCGGAGATATGGCGATGACTCCGGTTCAGCACTGGACAGCTGAAAGGCGTGGCAGAGACCGTGAGGATAAGCCGGAATATAAGGTCAAGCTTGATGTGGCTCTTACTTTTTCAAATAAGATTAAACTGACAGAATACTATCATAACTCCAGTTTTCTTGAGCATGGCGGTTCTCCGGAGAGAGCCGTAAAACAGGCGTTTGTATCACAGCTTGATTCCTATATCAAATCGGTGAACGGTTATCAGAAGAATGAGGCGAAGGTTACATTTGTAGATGTTGAAGAGTGCCTTGTTATCGTTTCTTCTTCGTTCTCTACACAGACTTCGTATGAGAACCAGACAAAAAAAGCGATAACCAATAAGTTTATTTATGAAGCCATGACAGATTTCTTAAAGCATCAGCTGGAGATTTATTTTATGGAAAATCCCGACGATGCAAAACGTATTTCCGAACAGGTGCTGCTGAATAAGCGCAGCCGTGAAAACGCCGAAAAGACACGTCTAAATATGAAAAAGAAGCTGTCGGGAACTATTGATCTGTCAAACATGGTTGAAAAATTCGTTGACTGCCGCACGAAAGATGTTTCACGCCGTGAAATTTACATCGTGGAGGGCGATTCGGCTTTAGGTTCTGTAAAACTTGCGAGAGATGCCGAATTCCAGGCAATTATTCCTGTACGTGGAAAGATTCTGAACTGTCTCAAAGCGGAGTACGCTAAAATTTTCAAAAGTGAGATAATCACCGACCTGATAAAAGTTCTTGGCTGTGGAGTAGAAGTAAACGCCAAGGCAAACAAGGAATTATCTACTTTCAATATTGATAATTTCCGGTGGAGCAAGATCGTTATATGTACCGATGCGGATGTTGACGGATTCCAGATCAGAACACTTATACTCACCATGCTTTACAGACTGACGCCTACGCTTATCGAGCAGGGATATGTATATATTGCCGAGTCTCCGCTTTTTGAGATAAACACAAAGGAAAAAACATATTTTGCATATACGGAACAGGAAAAGCAGCGTATCCTCGATGCTATCGGCGACAAAAAGCATACCATACAGCGTTCTAAAGGTCTGGGTGAGAATGAGCCGGATATGATGAGCCTGACTACAATGAATCCGGAAACAAGACGTCTTATCAAAGTCACTGCGGATGACATAAAAGAGTCGGCAGAGATTTTTGAAATGCTTCTCGGCGACGATCTTCAGGGACGCAAGGACTATATTTCGCAGTACGGTGCGGATTATCTTGAATTAGCGGATATAAGCTGATACGGCTGACTATTTGAAGCAAGGAGAATAATTAATGCCAAGAAAAAAAGAAGTTCCAAAGAAAAAAAATGCTTTCAGGCATGAAGCGTATATCGAGGGTTCGGGCAGTGTTGTAAACGAGCAGATAGCCGATACTCTGAAAAAGAATTATATGCCCTATGCAATGAGCGTTATCATATCAAGAGCTCTGCCGGAAATCGACGGTTTCAAACCCTCTCACCGGAAACTTTTATACATGATGTATAAAAGGGGACTGCTGAATCCTGACAAGGAACGCTCCAAGTCTGCCAACGTTGTCGGCGAGACGATGAAGCTGAATCCCCATGGAGATCAGGCGATATATGAAACCCTTGTCCGCCTGACACGGGGAAATGAATCGCTGCTCCACCCGTATGTGGATTCAAAGGGAAATTTCGGAAAGCAGTATTCAAGCAAGATGCGATTTGCCGCATCACGTTATACGGAAGTAAAACTGGAAAAGATATGCAACGAGCTTTTTCGTGATATTGACAGTGATACCGTGGATTTTGTCCCGAACTATGACAATACAATGCAGGAGCCTACGCTTCTGCCGGTAGCTTTTCCGTCGGTTCTGGTGAATTCAAATACGGGAATTGCTGTTTCTATGGCAAGCAATGTTTGTCCGTTCAATCTGGAGGAAGTCTGCGAAACGACTATTGCACTGATGAAAAATCCGGATCATGATATAATCAGCACGATGAAAGGCCCGGATTTCCCCGGCGGAGGACTAATGCTCTACGACGAAGAGGAGCTTAGAAAAGTCTTTGAAACGGGCAGGGGAAGCATAAAGGTACGGTCAAAGTACAGTTTCGACAAGGCTGCGAATTGTCTGGAAATCACACAGATACCCTATACCACGACAATTGAGGCTATTATTGATAAGATCGTTGATCTGGTAAAGCAGGGCAAGATACGTGAAGTTTCATATATCCGTGACGAAACTGACATTGACGGTCTTAAAATTGCTATAGATCTGAAAAGAGGAACAGATCCCGATAAACTTATGCAGAAGCTTTACCGGCTGACGCCTTTGCAGGACAGCTATCCATGTAATTTCAATATTCTTATAGCCGGAACTCCACGTGTCATGGGTGTTCGTGAGATACTTACGGAGTGGACGGCTTTCCGTGAAGAATGCGTTCAGAGGCGCACGTATTTTGAACTTCAGAAGAAAAAAGAAAAACTGCATCTGCTGGAGGCTCTTTCCAAAATACTTCTCGATATTGACAAGGCTATCCGCATTATACGGGAAACAGAAAATGAGTCGGATGTTGTTCCGAATCTCATGGTGGGATTTGGCATAGACGTGGTACAGGCTGAATATGTGGCTGAAATCAAACTGCGAAATATCAACAGGCAGTATATTCTTCGCCGTGTAGAAGAAGTGGATCAGCTCAGAAAGGAAATAGGCGAACTGGAAGAAATTCTTCGTGACAAGAAAAAAGTCAGAAAAATTATTATTGAAGAACTTCGTCGTGTCATAAAGAATTACGCCCAGCCAAGAAAGACAATGTTTTACTATCAGTCCGATGTGGAGGACGAAGTTCTGACGGACGATACCCCGGATTATCCTGTTAATATTTTTGTCACCGACAGCGGATATTTCAAGAAGATCACTCCGCAGTCGCTCCGGATGAGCAGCGAACACAAACTGAAAGACGGAGATTTTATCACACAGTCCTTTGAAGCATCAAATAAAACCGATCTTATTTTTCTTTCGGATAAATCGCAGGCTTATAAGTCGAGGGCAAGCGCATTTGACGATACGAAAGCAAGCCTTATGGGAGATTATATTCCGGCAAAGCTTGGTTTCGACGACGGTGAAAATCTGAAAACTCTGATCCCGACAACGGATTACAGCGGATATGTGGTATTTTTCTATGAAAACGGAAAGGCGGCAAAAGTTCCCGTAAAATCATATGAGACAAAGACTAACCGGAAAAAGCTTGCAAAAGCGTATTCCGACAAGTCGCCGCTTGTTGCCGCTGTTTTTGTCGGTGATGACTGTGATATTCTGATGAGAAGTTCAAGCGGACATACGCTTCTTTTCAATACAGCGCTGATACTGCCGAAATCGACAAGAGATTCACAAGGAGTTCAGGTCATGAATCTGCGCAAAAAGGCGGTTCTTTCATCTGCTGCTGCCGTGATTCCGGAGGAAACGGAACAGTACGAAAAATATCGTACAAAATCCGTTCCTGCGGCAGGAAAACCGGCAAAGGAACTGGGGGACACTAATCAGCTTATGTTATGATCCTCGCCGCCGTGATTAAGACGGAATTTCCGCTTTGATATCACCAGTTTTCCGCTGCGTTTCATTTTCGTTATCTGCCGCTGGAGAGCGCTCCTGTTTACGCACAGATAGTCGGAAAGAGCGGTGGTCGAAAATGGGATCTGAGGCGTTTTTCCTTCGGGTGTTTTGTCCTCGATAATTTGCAGATAATTTATGAGTCTGCCCTCTATCGTTCGCTGACTGAGGATATCAATGCGCTGGTTGAGCCGGACGGTATTTTCGGACATGATCTCAAGCAGATTTTCTACGACTTTTGAATGGCACAGACAGGCGTTTTCGCAGCGTTTTGTGATCTCGCTGCGGTGGACGAACATTATCTCACAGTCGGTCTCGCTGATGATCTCTGCGTTGCTGCGGTGCATGATGCTGTAAGTGAAAAAAGTGCCGAATATTCCGCCTTTTTCCACGGATTCTATGATAGTCCGCACGCCGTTGATGTCATATCGTACAATAACCACGCTTCCGGAGATGACAATGCCGAGACGGTCGCTGCATTTTTCGAGTGCGGATATGCAGCTGCCTGCTTTGTATTTCCGGAAATCGGCGTTGAAGCATTTTATCATTCTGAGACAGTCATCCTGATTGATACCTTTGAAAAGAATGTTATCAGGTGGTAACATAAAAAATCCTCCTTTGTTGCAATTGCAACAGACAAGTTTGTGATTTTATGATACAATATTTTCAGATCAAAGTCAATACCCTGATCGGAAAGCGAGGTTTTTTTATGCAGGTAAATGTTATAGGCGGAGAACTTTCACAGGATGAAATCAACGCTTACATAGATTATGGAAAGAACAAGTACAGCGACCGGATCATTTCCGGAATGACTGTAAAAATTGACGGGGAATTCGTTGACCTTAAATATGAATTCTCTGATGTGCCTTTTGAACGTATCAGAAGGATCACAGGTTATCTTGTCGGAACTCTCGACCGTTTTAATAACGGAAAGCGTGCTGAGGAGCACGACAGAGTAAAACACAGTGTATAATGCCGTCTATGATGCGGCATTTTAGGCGACACTGCACAAAGCTTGCCTAATGGCTTTGTATGTCATCTGTCTGCGGAATTTTTATGTAATCTGATGAAAAATTCGGCTGCGCATCTGCTATATAATCTTTGTGTGATGTTGTCTTGATAAATTATTACGGAGGTAATTGATATGAAAAAATATGTATGTCCCGTTTGCGGTTATGTTCACGAAGGAAATGAACCACCTGAAAAGTGCCCGCAGTGCGGAGTTCCCGGTTCTAAGTTCATCGTTAAGGAAGCTGACGAGAAGCTTGTATTTGCCTGCGAACATGAGGTAGGATCAGCTAAGGCTGTTACAGATCAGGAAATCATTGACGGACTTCGTGCTAATTTCAGCGGTGAGTGTACAGAAGTTGGAATGTATCTCGCAATGGCAAGAGTTGCACACAGAGAAGGCTACCCTGAAATCGGTCTTTACTGGGAAAAGGCTGCTTACGAAGAAGCAGAGCACGCAGCAAAATTTGCTGAACTTCTCGGCGAGGTAGTTTCATCCTCAACAAAGGAAAATCTCACAAAGAGAGTTGCTGCAGAGCATGGTGCTACCGAGGGCAAGCTTGCTCTTGCTAAGAGAGCAAAGGAACTGAATCTCGATGCTATTCATGATACTGTTCACGAAATGGCTAAGGATGAGGCTCGTCACGGCAAGGCATTTGAGGGACTTCTCAAGAGATATTTTGGTTAATCATTGATGCATCAGACCGGCTGCCGCATATGAGCAGCCGGTTTAATTTTTTATATAATTGTTGCGGGAAGGAATTCTTTTGTGAAACGTGCACAATTTTGATGTGTTGAAAGTTATGAATTGCACAATCTTATATTTTATACAAAAAACTTCTTTGACATTAAAGAGGATTTGTGATATAATATAAAGTATTATAGAAAGATTATTGAAGAGTCCGGTGACGTTCAGCAGCAATGAAGCTCTGGCATACGGATATCGGAAAGGAAGAAGTAATGTCAAAAGTTATTGCTGTTACATCAGGAAAGGGCGGAACCGGAAAATCAACCGTTTGCGCCGGTCTGGGATATACATTGTCAAAGCAGGGACACAGAACTCTTATTATTGAACTGGATTTCGGTCTCAGATGCCTTGACATCATGTTTGGTATGGAAAATGAGATAAAATATGATCTGGGAGATGTTCTGAACGGCAGCAAGCCCGTTCTTGAAGCTGTTTCTCAGGTGCCTATGTCATCCAATCTCAGTATACTTTGTGCCCCTAAGTCTCTTACGAGCGTTACAGCAGAGCAGATCGTAAATATCTGCCGTTCTATCAAAAAATATTATGAGTACATAATAATTGATACGGGTGCCGGAATAAACTCTCATGTATTTGATATTGTTGAACAGGCAAATCTTATTCTTGTTATATCAACTCCCGATCAGGTGTGCATCAGAGATGCAAGCCTTATGTCAGATGAGTTCTATAAGAGAGGAAACAAAAGTCAGCGTCTGATAATCAACAAAGTGAGCAAGAGAGTTATCGGAAATTCTCTTGTTGATAATCTCGACGAGATCATTGATAAGGTCGGAGTTCAGCTTATCGGCGTTGTTCCGGATGATTTCCAGATGACTGTTGCTACAGGAAAGGGCAATCCTATTCCTACCGATTCGGAAGCGCTGAGGGCTTTTGATGCAATTTCAAAAAGGCTCGGCGGTGAATTTGTTCCGCTTACAGTAAAAACTTCTTAATCCAGAATATGTGCCGCACATCCTTAATAGTTATTGTGTGGAGAAAGGAACGAAAAATGAAGATAGCTATTATTGCACACGATTCAAAAAAAGAGCTTATGGTTCAGTTCTGCAGCGCTTATTGCGGAATTTTATCCAAGCATACGCTTCTTGCAACCAATACAACAGGAAAACAGGTCGGCGAGGCTACCGGTCTGCCGATAAAGAGGTATTTAAGCGGTCAGGGCGGTGCAGAGCAGATTATGGCGCTGCTTTCTTGTAATGAAGTGGATGTGCTTCTTTTCTTCAGAGATCCTATAAATCCCAAGTCTTCTGACGTTCAGGGAATGAATCTTCTGAGACTGTGCGATGTTCACAATGTTCCCGTGGCAACCAATATCGCTACTGCCGAAGCGCTTATTCTTGCTCTTGAAAGAGGAGATCTTGACTGGCGTGAGGTTGGAACCCCTGGTATCTGATAAGATCATTGTCCCTGCACAGGGACAATTTTCATGTAGCGGTTTTTAGAGGTTACCATAAGTCAAAAATAACAAAGAAAGGCTGAAAAATATGGCTTTAAATATCAAGCGTCCCAATGGTACGGAAGATGTCCTTCCAAAGGATGTTCACAAGTGGCACACTGTTGAAAAAATTGCAGGAGAGACTGCTGAGAGCTTCGGTTTTTCGGAGATCAGAATTCCTACCTTTGAAAGCACCGATCTTTTTCTCAGGTCTGTGGGCGAAACTACTGATGTGGTACAGAAGGAAATGTATACGGTAATGGCAAAGGAAACGAAATTTACCCTTCGTCCGGAGGGAACAGCAGGAACTATCCGTGCCATGCTCCAGAATGGACTTCTTAATGAAGCACTACCTCAGAGGGTATATTATAAACTTTCCTGTTTCCGTCATGAAAGACCGCAGGCAGGCAGACTGCGTGAGTTTCATCAGTTCGGTCTTGAAATGGCAGGAAGTGCGTCTCCGGCAGCCGATGCAGAAGTTATTTCCCTTGCCAAAACTATACTTGACAGACTGGAAGTAAAGAATATTAAGCTTTATATAAATTCTATAGGATGTCCGGAATGCCGTGCAAAATATCATCAGGCGCTGAGAAGTTATTTTGAAGCAAGAAAGGATGAACTCTGTGATACGTGCCGTGACAGGCTGGAAAAAAATCCTATGCGTATCCTGGACTGTAAAAGCCCGATATGTCAGGAAATAGGAAAAGATGCTCCCATTATCCTTGATTATCTCTGTGAAGAATGCAGCGATCACTTTGAAAAACTTAAAAAGTATCTCACAAATCTGGGAATAGAATATAAAGTGAATCCCAGAATAGTGAGGGGTCTTGATTATTATACAAAAACCGTTTTTGAATTTGTTACAACGGAAATCGGTGCTCAGGGAACTGTATGCGGCGGCGGACGCTACGACGGTCTTATCGAACAGCTTGGCGGACAACACGTTCCGGCTCTCGGTTTTGCTATGGGAATTGAGAGACTGCTTCTCGTAATGGAAAAGCAGAATTGCCGGTTTCTAATTCCGAAAAAGTGTGATATTTATTTCGCAACTATGGGGGAACAGGCTGCTGAAAAGGCAATGCAGCTTGCAAAACAGCTCCGGGAATACGGCTTTTTTGCCGAATATGATCTCATGGGCAGAGGAATCAAGGCGCAGATGAAATATGCCAATAAAACGGGAGCTGTTTTCACTGTTGTTCTCGGTGACAATGAGCTTGCGGAGGGAAAGGCAAAACTCAAGGATATGGAGACCGGCGAGGAAAAGGATATAATGCTTGATGATAAATTTACAGGAAGTTTTGACGCTGTATATTTTGATAAGATGATGGACAGCATTGATGACGATGAAACGGTCGGTGCTTTCCAAAATTTAGCTGAGGAGAATAAGTGATATGGCTGATACAATGAAAGGTCTGAAGCGTACAGATTACTGCGGAGATGTAACGGAGATAGGCAAAGAAGTCGTTGTAGGCGGTTTTGTTGATCGTATAAGAAACAAGGGCGGAGTTATTTTTGTCGTTCTCAGAGACAGAACGGGAGTGGTTCAGCTTTTGTTCAACGACGAGACGGAAAAGGATATTTTTGACAAAGCTGCTTCCTGCCGCAGCGAATACGTTCTCATGGCAAAGGGTGTTGTCCGTGAACGTGAAAGCAAAAACGACAAACTGAAAACAGGTCATGCAGAGATTTTTGTTACTGATCTGAGAATCCTTTCAAAGGCTCAGACTACACCTTTTGAGATTACAAGCGAAACAAAGGTAAATGAAGAACTTCGTCTTAAATATCGCTATCTTGATCTGAGAAGAGCACCTCTTCAGCAGAATATCATTATGCGTCATCGTCTTGCAAAGGTGACAAGGGAATATTTCTATGAAAATGGTTTTCTTGAAATAGAAACTCCCATGATGATGAAATCTACTCCGGAGGGTGCAAGAGATTATCTTATCCCGTCGAGAGTGCATCCGGGAAAGTTCTATGCGCTTCCGCAGTCGCCCCAGATCTATAAGCAACTGCTTATGATCGCCGGATATGACAGATATATCCAGCTTGCAAGATGTTTCCGTGATGAGGATCTCCGTGCTGACAGACAGCCTGAATTTACTCAGATAGACCTGGAAATGTCTTTTGTCGATGCAGAAGATATTCAGGAATGTGTTGAGGGATTTGTTCAGCGTGCTTTCAAGGAGCTTATGAATGTGGATATTCCCACGCCGCTGCCTCGTCTTACTTTTGCCGATGCAATGAATCGCTACGGATCAGACAAGCCTGATACACGTTTTGGATTTGAGATACAGGATCTTACCGAAAATGTCAGGGATATAGATTTTGCAGTATTCAGAAATGCCATTGAGGACGGAGGTTCTGTCAGGGCTATCAATGTAAAGAACGGTGCTGCAACGTATACAAGAAAAGAAATCGATAAGCTTATAGATCATGCTAAGGGAATCGGTGCAAAGGGTCTGGCATATATACGCTGGGCTGACGAGCCTAATTGTTCCTTCAAAAAGTTCCTGAAAGCCGGTGAGCTTGAAGCAATATGCAGTGCAGTCAGAGCCGAAAA
>UQXS01000051.1 GCA_900545125.1 uncultured Ruminococcus sp. | reverse complement strand
CGGCATCGTGGAATCCGCCTGAAACATCGACGCATCCGTCGCCGTCCGGATCAAGGATATCGCTGTATTTGTCGATAAAGCTCTGGGGAAGATTAGTTCCGACAAAGTCGGTGATACCTGCGGTAAGCTTTACCTTGGCATCGTAAGTGTGACAGTCTCCACGCCATGTATAACGGTTGTTTTCTGATACGCCCGTTCCGCACATATTGGCATCGTAGAAGTAGATGGAATACTGGAGAGCACGGGCAAAATCGTAATCAAGACCCGAGTCATTGGCAAGAGAATCTTTCAGTTCTTCCGCACTGTTTGCCGCAGGCAGAGGAAGTGCCGTCTGTGAAAGCGTTACTGCTCCGCACATGACAGCGGCAATAATTTTTTTTGAAAATTTCATGATATAACACCTTTCATTATTTTAATTCTGATACAAGATTAAGAAGATACTTTTGTATTTCCAGAGCATCAAGATTTGTCAGACCGTCACCGTCGCCGGTAACATCGGCATTAATATAGCCTTGTTTCGTGATATGACTTTTTTCGCTGCCCGATACTCCGTATGCGTCCGGATTACCGATAGCCTGCATAATGAGAACTGCATCGTTTATCCTGACATCTCCGTCGCAGTCGGCATCACCGGGAACAGTCTTTTTAATGTCGGGAGGAGGAATAATAGGGTCATCGCTTCCGTTTATAGGATATGATTTCAGATCCGGCAGTTCATCAAGAGTGATACAGTAGTCGCTGTTGTAGATCTCAACAAGACTGTCAACCGGATTGTTCTGTTCGCTGGTAAGATAATTCATGTACCAGGGACAGAAGTAAAGCCAGCCTGCTTTGTCGTTTAAAAGATTTTCCAGTGAGGGGATAGAATCGTTTTCCGACATTGCAACCATTTTCTGACCGTCGGTGCTCTGTACCAGACTGTAGAAAGTGGAGGCGATAGAGCTTAGATTAGGCAGACCGTCAACAGCGTTGTATTTATCGTAGCCGATTATGTCAACAACGTCGTCGCCGGGATACCAGTCTGCGGAAGTCGGATAAGCATAACCTGTCCAGACCCATATCAGGTTGTCAAGACCGTATTCGTTGGTAAGCTTGTCATAGAGAAGCCTGTAAAGTTTTTTGCACGGTTCAGCACCTTCTGCGCCCCACCAGAACCAGCCGCCTTCAGCTTCGTGGAGAGGTCTCCATAATACGGGAACATCGGCTTCTTTGAGTTTGGTGAGTTCTGCGGCGATAGCGTCGATATCGGCTAAAAGCTGTTTGTTTTCCCAGGTACCCTCTTCAAGGGCGTTGGTGATGCTGAATGTGGTAAAAGGAGTGTTTCCGGTGGATTCAACATAAAATGCAACATCATCTCCGCCGTCCTCCGTTGAGGGAACATTCCAGTGCCACGTGAGTGTGGCGATGCCTTTGTATTCGTTTACCCATTCGATAGCACGTTCCGGTGCGTGATCCGTCCAGTTGGTGTTGGAACGGTATGCAAGGAGATCAATTCCACGGATAGCAGGCTGTTTGCCCGTTTTGTCGAGGATATACTCAAATTCTGCTTCATTGTCCTTTATAAATGTATTAGGATCAGACCAGAGATTGTAATTGTGTTCGCCGCAGTATTCCTGTTGACCGGCAATAATATGCTTGCCGTATTGATCGCAGAGATAGCTGTACAGTCTTTTGGCAGAGTCTGAGGCATTTGGATTCGAGAGAGTCCTGACAGGCGAGAGGTTCGAAAGCTTTTCGTCTGCCGGAGTGAGTGTCAGATAATCAAAAAAGGTATAACCCCAGTAACCCTTGAGTTCAATGGTGTTCTTTCCCTTTTTGAGATTTACCACGCCTCCGGAAGTTTCCTCAAATTTCAGATTGTGAATAAAGCTTAGTTCTCCCTGATTTACGCCGTTTACCTGTAGATACTGTACCTTTTTGTTTGTATCGTAGGGTTCACAGTAGCAGATATTCATTTCGTAAAGCCCTGCTTCGGGGACATCTACTTCAACGCTGACGGTCGTTCCTTTCTGGTCGAGGTAGGAGAAGCCGCTTCCGGAAAAAGAAGTAAGATCCATTTCTTCGCCGCTTCCGTCCTCTTTTGTATTGCCTTTCCAACCCTCAGTATGTATTTTTCCGCCAGATGTAGAGCCTTCTTCAAATTCGTACTTCATTACTCCGGTTTCGGCAGAAACGGGAATTTTTTCAGGTGCTGTCTGAGAAAATGCTGTTCCTGTCATTAAAACAACTGCTGCAAGAGAAGCTGCGAGGGGGTTTTTAATAGATTTTTTCATAATATTCACTTCCATAGCAGATCTGTCTGTGAATTCAGGACAGATCATTGTAATTTTTCTAAATTTATAATATCACATTATTTATGGAAAATCAATAGTATCCAAGAAAAAACTTTACAATTTTTATGAATTCGCAATATTTGAAAAGTTCGGAGCAGCATAAAACGCTCTCTGTGCAATGCTGCCTTAGTTCCTGTTGTTTCTGAATGCAGAGATGATCGCCATTATCAGAAAAAAAAGGCCGGCGAATAAAAAGATTTCCGGCAGATGAACCGGAGAGTTCCTGCTTTCGTTAATGGCAAAAGCATCTGCTGATGACGGCTGTTCAGAAAAAACGAAACCGTTCTGTACAGCGTATCTTTCTGCTGCCGATCCGATTTTTCCGGTTATGGAAAA
This sequence comes from uncultured Ruminococcus sp., assembly GCA_900545125.1. Taxonomy (GTDB): domain Bacteria; phylum Bacillota; class Clostridia; order Oscillospirales; family Ruminococcaceae; genus Ruminococcus. The sequence goes on along the minus strand of UQXS01000051.1, from coordinate 9,818 downwards.
TTCAGGGACGGCTCCGTTTTCTCCGTAACCCAGTGAACGTGTACCGATATTCTGTACGGAACCCGGAATATAGATTTCCTTGATTGAGAAACAGGCGTAAAATGCAAGATCTCCGACATCAGTAAGGTGTCCGCTGAGGGAAACAACGGAAAGGGAGGAACATCCGGCAAAGCAGAATTTCTGTATCTCCGTGATGTTCTGAGGAAGAATCGCTTCATTAAGTGAAATACAGTCACGGAAGCAGGAATCGGGGAGTACGGTCAGGCTTTCAGGCAGAATAGCTTCATTGAGCGAAGAGCATCCGTAAAAGCATCCCATGCCGATTTCAGAAACGTTGTCAGGAATATTTATGCATTTTAAAGAGGTGCATCCGTAAAAGCAGTGATGCCCCATTTTTTCAAGGCTTTCCGGAAGAGAAACAGTCTGAAGAGACGTACATTTATAAAATGCGTTGTCACGTATCCCGACAACGGGAGCACCTTCAAATTCCGGTGGGATATCGAGGTTTTTCGGTTTGCCTGTGTATCCTGTTACGGTTGCTTTTCCGTCTATTATAGTATATTCGATATCATCGGCTTGTACATTCAGACCGACGAAATTCAGCATTAATATAAGTATAATGGCAATTGCAGATTTTTTCATTTTTAATCTCCTTGACAAGTGATATTTATATTATAATTTATTATAAGCGCAGAATTTGTCAGAAGTACGCAGAATGAAAAATAAGATTTTCAGCTTGAATATTTTTCCGGGATCAGGTCAATGATATAGATGAAAATTATACCGGAGGTGGATAAAATGACCAGACATAAAACATTAGTGATATTGGCAGGGCTGATACTTACGATCATAATTTCAAATTCCGTGGGATTTATCAGGGACGGCAGACGGCTGGATCAGCTTCGGCAAAGCGTACTTCGTCTCCATATTCTTGCGAATTCCGACAGCGATGAAGATCAGCGGCTGAAATTATGCGTTCGTGATGCACTTCTTGAGCATAGTGAAGAGATTTTTGGGAGTTCTGAAAATCTTGCTGAAGCAGAAACCGCCGCACGTGAAGCAATGCCGGAAATAATATCTATTGCAGAAGAAACTTTACGGGAACAGGGATGCAATTCAAAGGTGACGGCAAAACTTGCCGATATAGAATTTGACGAGCGTGTTTATGGGAAAATAACTATGCCGGCAGGGAAATATCGTGCTCTGCGCATTGAAATAGGCGAAGCCAAAGGACATAACTGGTGGTGCGTCATGTATCCGCCGCTGTGTCTGCCGGCGGCAGAGGACGTTGAATGCCGTGACGAAAAGAAATATTTTGACGATGAAGAACTTGATATAGTGTATCATCCTAAAAAATATCGTGTGAGATTTGCAATATGGGATAAAATTACAGATTTTTTTGACTGATTTTTTGTGAGAATTTACAAAAAGACGTGAATCCCTTGACAAATTTGTTATACAGGTGTATACTATATTAGTAAACAAAGCAGAACTATGCGTTCTCACCGTGAGGCTATGCTTAAACGGTCAATATTAAACAAATTCCGGTTTTGCTTATGAATCCGGATAAGAGTTGATATTGTGTGAGTGCGGATATTTTCTGCACTCATTTTTGTTTCAATAAACTAAAGTTGGAGGTGCTTGACTATTAGCAAACAGGAACTGCAGGTCAACGAAGAAATAAGAGATAAGGAAATTCTCGTAATCGACAATGACGGCAAGAAACTCGGAGTTTTATCTGCAAAAGAGGCACAGCAGATTGCCTTTGAAAAAGATCTTGATCTCGTGAAAATTGCTCCGCAGGCAACACCGCCTGTGTGCCGTATAATGGATTACGGCAAATACTGCTTTGAACAGGCTAAACGTGAAAAGGAAGCAAGAAAGAATCAGAAGGTAGTTTCAATCAAGGAAATCAGAATGTTCTCTACAATTGATACTCATGACTATGAAACAAAGGTCAATCAGGCTGTAAAATTTCTCCAGGGCGGAGATAAGCTTAAAGTTTCGGTAAGATTCCGCAAGAGAGCTATCGCTCACCCTCAGCTGGGAGAAGAGCTGCTCAATCGTTTCAAGGAAGCAGTTTCGGCAGTCGGCACTGTTGATAAGCCGGCAAAAATGGAGGGACGCAGCATTGTTATGTTCGTTTCGCCCAAGGCCGGTAAGTAAGGAGGATTTATAATGGCAAAGGTCAAGGTTAAAACTCACTCAGGCGCTAAGAAGCGTTTTAAGATTACAGGAAACGGTAAGGTTAAATATCAGCACACTAACAAGAGACACAGACTTACCCAGAAGGATACAAAGCGCAAGAGAATCGCTCGTAATGCAGGTGTCTGCGATACAACAAATGCACCTACAATCAAGAAACTTGTTCCTTATATGTAATCCGGGTCAGACAAGCTGATCGTTTTCGTAATTTTAATTTTGGAGGTATAAGAATATGGCACGTATTAAAGGTGCAATGATGACTCGTAAGAGAAGAAATAAAACTTTAAAGCTTGCTAAGGGCTATTTCGGCGCTAAGAGCAAACACTTCAAGATGGCTAAGCAGGCTGTCATGAAGTCCGGCAACTATGCATACATCGGCAGAAAGCAGAAGAAGAGACAGTTCAGACAGCTCTGGATCACAAGAATCTCAGCAGCAGCAAAGCTTAACGGCATGAACTACTCAACATTCATGAATGGCTGCAAGAAGGCAGGTATCACTCTTAACAGAAAGATGCTCTCCGAAATCGCTATCAATGATGCAGCAGGCTTTACAGCTATTGCTGACAAGGCTAAGGCAGCTCTTTAATTCGACTAAAAACACGCTCTTTTAAATAAACGAGCGTGTTTTGTTGTAATGTACGTCATGTTTTCCTGTGGGGATTTCTTCACGGGAAATCCGTACATTGTGTGATCCGGAGGTGTCCGTACTATTGGAAAATATAATCACATCTAAAGATAATTCAATTATAAAGCTGTATCAGAAGCTTTCGTCCTCGAAAAAGGACAGGCTGCAATACGGCTTATTCGTGTTGGAGGGACTGCGGATCGTTCAGGATGCTCTCAGTGAAAAATCCGGACTGTCGCATCTTATCTTCACAGCCAATGCCTATGAAAAATATTCGGAAATGCTGTTTCAGGCTGATTTGAGAAATACAAGAGTCGTTGTCATTTCAAATGAGCTTGGAAAAAAGATAGCTTCAACGGATAACACTCAGGGGATTTTTGCCATATGCCGGATGATTACGGACAAGAAGCCGTCATTTCGTGAAAGCGGACGATATATTGTCCTGCACCGCATTCAGGATCCGGGAAATCTGGGGATGATAATAAGAACGGCAGATGCACTCGGAATCGACGGTATAATTTTATGCGGATGCTGCGATCTCTACAGCCCGAAAGTTATACGTTCAACTATGGGTTCGGTTTTCAGAGCCGATATATTCATTGAAAACGACGAGAACCGTCTTTTTGAACTTCTTGAAAAAAACGGGATATCTTCATCCGCCGCCGTGATCGACAGTGATGCACAGCTCCTGACGGAATGTTCGTTTGAGGGTGCTCATGCAGTGTTTATAGGAAACGAGGGGAATGGTCTGCCGTCTGAGGTATCAAAGCGATGCGGCAGGCGTATAATTATTCCGATGAACGGAAATATCAACTCGCTCAATGCCGCTATGGCAGCAGGAATTATAATGTGGGAACTCAGAAAATAAGGGGGAATATGTGTGGATGATAAAAAATACTGGATATGGCTTGCAATGGTTTTCGGCGTCGGAAACCGCAGAATATGGGATATCGTAAATATATACGGCGATGCAGAAGATACTTATTCCGCACTTGTTTCGGGAGGAGACGGCATTTCTCTGGCTCAGACGGAAAGGCGGAATATAAAGAATGTCTCTCTTGAACAGGCGCAGAAATATGTTGAGCAGTGCGCCGGAAAGGGAATCAGCATTATCGGTTACGGAAGCCGTGAATATCCTCCGCAGCTTCGTAATATTTTTAATCCGCCGGTAATACTTCATTACAAAGGAAATATCGCTTGTCTTACAGGTACAAGAACTATAACTGCTGTGGGAACGAGAACTCCGTCTGCTTACGGTGCAGATTCGGCTTACAAGATCTGCCGTCAGCTTGCCGGAGACGGCTTTGTGATAGTCAGCGGATTTGCAGTCGGAACGGATATTGCAGCTCATATGGCGGCTGCGGACAGCAGACGTCCCACAGCGTGCATTCTTGGATGCGGGATTGATGTGGATTATCCTAAGCCGAATATCAGATTCCGTGAAAAAATTCTTGAAAACGGCGGAGTTTTTGTTTCGGAATATCCTCCGGGAACATCGCCTTATTCTCAGAATTTTCCGAAAAGAAACAGGATAATGGCGGCTCTGGGCAGACTAACTATCGTATTTGAAGCCTCGCTGAAAAGCGGTTCGCTCATAACTGCGAACATGGCAGCCGACTGCGGAAGAGATGTATTTGTTCTTCCTCCTGCGGATATATTCGGCAATTCATATTCCGGAAATATCGCACTTCTTCGTGACGGCGCACAGGCACTTTACGGTACAGGTGAAATAATAGAATGTTTCAGCATCGGCGGAACGCTTGATGCGGAAGTACGTGCCGACCGGTATTCCTGCATGGGAGTAACAATGAATGATTATGAGGACGATGATTATGAGGATTCGTCAATTGATGAAATAAAAAAGTCAGGAAAATCCGGCAGGAAAAGAAATCAGCCGGAAAAAAAGGATGTTGAAGAAAAAAGTGATTCGGCAGTATCGGCAGACGAAACAGAATCAGCTGTAACTGCCGAACTTCCGGAGCTTAATGAAGTTCAGCAGAGAATTTATTCGGCTCTTTCAGGAGAGAAAGTTCATATTGAAGTTCTTGCGCAGACGCTGGAGACTGATCCTGCCGGACTCATGACGGAACTGACCGAACTGGAGATTCTTGGAGTTGTTCGTCAGCTTCCGGGCAAAACGTTTGAATTGTGTATTTAAGGGGTTAAGTATAAATGTCAGATCTGGTAATAGTAGAGTCGCCTGCAAAGGCAAAAACAATAAAAAAGTACCTTGGTCCAGGGTATGAAGTCATTGCGTCTATGGGACATATACGTGATCTTCCGAAATCAAAAATGGGCGTTGACAAGGAGCATGATTTCAAGCCTCAGTATACTGATATGAAAGGCAAAGAGGATGTTATCAAGGAACTTAAAAAATGTGCTAAAAAGTGCGATAAAATATATCTTGCAACTGACCCCGACCGTGAAGGAGAGGCTATTTCATGGCATATAGCGCAGATGCTCAAGCTTGATATGAATGACAATAACCGTGTTGCATTCAACGAGATCACCAAAACCGGAGTTCAGCGTGGAATGAGTAATCCACATAAGATAGATGTTGATCTTGTGAATGCTCAGCAGGCAAGGCGTATTTTGGACAGACTTGTGGGATATGAACTCAGTCCGTTTCTCTGGAAAAAGGTGAAAAGAGGTCTTTCTGCCGGAAGAGTACAGTCGGTTGCCGTAAAGCTTATTGTTGACAGGGAAAATGAGATAAGAAAATTCGTGCCGAAGGAATACTGGTCAATTGATGTAAAACTCACTGTCCCCTCATCCAAAAGGGTATTTGAAGCATCTCTCGTTGCCGTTGACGGAAAAAAACTGGAGATTCCGGGGCAGGCAGAGGCAGATTCACTCCTTGAAAGGTTGTCTGGAGCCGTATATAAAGTTGCTTCTGTCAAAAAGAGAGTGACAAAAAAACAGCCTGCGCCGCCTTTTATTACTTCAACTTTGCAGCAGGATGCTTCACGCCGCCTTGGTTTTACGGCAAAGCGTACCATGAAAGCCGCTCAGGAACTTTATGAGGGCGTGGATGTCGAGGGCGTAGGTGCTGTCGGTCTTATCACTTACATGAGAACGGACAGTCTGCGTATTTCCGACGAGGCAAAATCTGCCGCCGCCGAGTATATCGGAACGGTATACGGAAAGGAATATCTGCCGCCCGAACCGAGAAATTACAAATCGAAAAACAATGCTCAGGATGCGCATGAGGCAATACGTCCCTCAACACCCGATCTTACTCCGGAAAGGGTAAAGTCCAGTCTTACGTCGGATCAGTTCAGACTTTACAAGCTTATCTGGGAAAGATTTATTGCAAGTCAGATGGCAAATGCACTTCTGGACACGGTTTCCGTAGATATTGAAGCGAACGGCTGTACGTTCAGAGCTTCCGGATATTCCGTGAAATTTGACGGCTTTATGGTACTTTATTCCGAAACGGCAAGCGACGGAGAAAACGGAAAAAAGATGCTTCCGGAACTTAAAACGGATGACGTAGTCAAGCTGAAATCAATTGCCGGAAATCAGCATTTTACTCAGCCGCCCCCACGATATACCGAAGCTTCTCTTATCAAGGCACTGGAGGAAAACGGCATCGGACGTCCGAGTACCTATGCTCCGACGATTACCACCATTACAACAAGGCAGTATGTCGAACATGATGGAAAGGCTCTCAAGCCGACAAATCTCGGAGAAGCTATCACACAGCTTATGACGGAGCACTTTACAAAGATAGTAGACGCTAAATTTACTGCTCAGATGGAGAGCGATCTTGACGAGGTTGAACACGGCAGCAAAAATTGGGTAAGCGCTCTTCACGAGTTTTACGATGAATTTGAAGTAACATTAAAAAACGCAGAAACAGCTATGGACGGCAAGCGTATAAAAGTTCCTGACGAGGTCACTGATGTCGTATGCGAGCTTTGCGGAAGAAATATGGTCATTAAATACAGCAAATACGGAAAATTTCTTGCCTGCCCTGGTTTTCCGGAGTGCAGGAACGCTAAGCAGATCGTGACGGAAACCGAAGGAAACTGTCCGAGATGCGGCAGGAAAATACTGCTGAAAAAATCCAAAAAAGGCAGAAGCTTCTATGGCTGTGAGGGCTATCCCGACTGCAATTTCATGACATGGAATGTTCCAACAAAGGAAATCTGTCCGCAGTGCGGAAAGACACTCTTCAATAAGGGCGGAAAATCGGGACGTCTTATATGCGAGAACGAGGGCTGCGGATATGAAAGAGAGCTGGCTAAATGACAGATATCGTAAATGTTATCGGTGCAGGACTGGCAGGCTGTGAAGCGGCATGGCAGCTGGCGCAGGCAGGTATAAATGTGAGGCTTTACGAGATGAAGCCGGAGAAGTATTCTCCTGCCCATAAATACAGCGGTTTTGCGGAGCTTGTCTGCTCAAATTCGCTTAAAGCTTCAAGGATAGAATCGGCGGCAGGATTATTGAAATACGAAATGGAGATGCTTGGTTCGCTGACAGTTCCATGTGCAAAGGAAAATTCGGTTGAGGCAGGAGGCGCTCTTGCCGTTGACCGGGAAAAATTTTCTGACAGCGTGACGGAAAAGATCAGAAATCACCCTTGTATAGAAGTTATCGGAACAGAAGTGACAGAGCTTCCTGATGGAATATGCATTATTGCCACAGGGCCGCTGACTTCCGGAGCAATGGCAGATGTAATAAAGGAACTGTGCGGCGAGGGACTGAGCTTTTACGACGCTGCTGCGCCTATCGTTACCTATGAGAGCCTTGATAAGGAATGTGTTTTCTTTGCTTCACGGTACGACAGAGGGGATGCGGATTATATCAACTGCCCCATGGATAAAGAAGAGTATCTGTCATTTTATGAGGCGCTTATAGGAGCGGAAAAGGTTCAGCTAAAGGATTTTGAAACACATCCGTTCAGCGTATACGAGGGATGTATGCCTATAGAGGAACTTGCACGCCGTGGTATTGATACCATGCGTTTCGGCCCTATGAAGCCGGTGGGAATTACAGATGCCAGAACCGGACGGAGGCCATATGCCGTAGTTCAGCTCCGCAGGGAAAACCGTGAGGGAACGCTGTTTAATCTGGTGGGATTCCAGACAAATCTGAAATTCGGGGAGCAGAAACGTGTTTTCTCGATGATCCCCGGTCTGGAAAACGCCGAATTCATGCGTTACGGCGTTATGCACCGGAACACGTTTATAAATAGTCCGCAGCTTCTGAACAGCGATTTTTCCATGAGAAGCAGGCAGGATATTTACTTTGCCGGTCAGATCACCGGAGTGGAAGGATATATGGAATCTGCGGCAAGCGGTATTATAGCAGGTATTGCCGCAGCCAGAAAAATAAAGGGACTTGAACCGCTGAAACTTCCTGCCGATACCATGACGGGAGCACTGAGCGCATATATCAGCGACCCGTACAACAGCGGAAAATTCCAGCCTATGGGGGCAAATATGGGAATTCTTCCGGATATCGGCGTAAGAATAAAGGACAAAAAAGAAAAGTACGGAGCTTATGCAAGCCGTGCGGTCGAATCACTGAAAAATGAAATGGAGAGAGCGGGCTATGAAAGTTATCGTTGACGCTTTCGGAGGAGACAATGCTCCTCTTGAGGTAATAAAGGGATGTGCGGAAGCTGTTTCGGAACTTGGGGTAAATATCATTCTTACAGGAAATGAGGATGTAATAAAAAAATGCGCTTCGGATAATGGTGTAAGTCTTTCCGGAATGGAGATTGCTCACACCGAAGAGATCTTTGACATACATGACGAACCCAACGAGATAATCAAGTCAAAGAAGAACACATCTCTTGGATTGGGGTTACAGCTTCTTGCCTACGGAAAGGGCGATGCTTATGTCTGCGCCGGAAGTACGGGAGCTCTTGTAATGGGTGCGACGTTTATTGTCAAGCGCATCCGGGGAATAAAACGTATTGCTCCGTCGCCTGTTCTTCCTGCTGACAAGGGCAGTTTCGTTCTTCTGGATGCCGGAGCAAATACGGAGTGCCGTCCGGAAATGCTCGTGCAGTTTGCAGTAATGGGCAGTGCATATGCAGAAAAAGTAATGGGAATTAAAAATCCGAAGGTGGCGCTTCTCAACATAGGAGCAGAAGAGACCAAAGGGCGTGATCTTGAAATAGAGGCGCATAAGTTGCTTAGCGAGTCCGGACTGAATTTTGTTGGAAATATCGAAGCAAGAGATATGCCGAAAGGCGAAGTGCAGGTCGTTGTTACCGACGGTTTTACGGGAAATGTAGCTCTCAAGCTTTATGAAGGAATGGGTTCGTTTTTCGGTCATAAGCTCAAGTGGATATTCTCAGGCATCGGCAAGGCAGGAGCACTTTTTTCTCTTGGAAAGATCAATGCTCTCCGCCGTCAGATGGATTATAAACAGGTGGGAGGCTCGGCGCTGCTGGGTGTAAAAAAGCCTGTTATAAAGGCACACGGAAGTTCGGATGCAACGGCTTTTTTCAATGCCGTAAGACAGGCTAAAAAGTGCGTTGAAACAAATGTAACCGGGGAAATCGAGAAATATGTTGCAGGAGTCTCCGGAAAGGAATGATAAAAATTGGATAATATCAAAGAATTTGAAGAAATAATAGGTTATACTTTTAAGAAAAAGCAGCTTATCCGGCAGGCACTTTCTCATTCCTCATATTCAAACGAGAGAAAGCATCCTGACGGAAGCAACGAGCGTCTGGAATTTCTTGGCGACAGTGTTCTGTCGATAGTTGTTTCGGATTTTTTGTACAAAAATCTTAATGTAGCGGAGGGACAGCTCACAAAAATAAGAGCTTCTCTTGTCTGTGAAAAATCTCTTCATATTTTTGCAAAACAGATACGTCTCGGCGATTTCCTCTTACTGGGCAAAGGTGAAGAGAACACCGGCGGACGGCAGCGTCCGTCCATACTTGCGGATGCATTTGAAGCGGTTATTGCTGCAATATATCTTGACGGCGGAATGCAGGCTGCGGCAAAGCATATACTTCGTT
>UQXS01000050.1 GCA_900545125.1 uncultured Ruminococcus sp. | reverse complement strand
CACGACCAAGGGAACGGCAGAGCTTGTAAACAAGATAACCGAGGTTCTGGAAACTCTCCCGCCTATCAAGGAGTACGAGCCTGAACCGATTCCGCAGGCTGAGCTTGATGATATGCTCGGAAACGGAAAGCAGTTCGGCGTCTTTGTAGAGGACGGTATTTATTACGTTGAAGCGCCGTGGATACGTCCGACAATGCGTGTTATCGACCCGGATGATTATTCATCACTTCAGTATTTCCAGCGTGTGCTTATCAACAGCGGCATAATCGCCAAGCTTGAGGAAATGGGCATTCAGGAGGGCGATACAGTGGATCTTGAGGGACTTGAATTCGACTTTGTGTACTAATATGGAAAAAAATAAATTGTCAGAGTGTGAAGCAAATTCATACAGTCCACTGAGTCTGGCTTTTCTCGGTGACAGCGTTTACGATACATTTGTCAGGGAATATCTGCTGAAAAAAGCTAATATGCCGGCAGCAAAACTTCATTCTGCTAAAGTCAGACTTGTGTGTGCAGAGTTCCAGTCAGAGGTTTATGAAATTTTTCTGGACAAGCTCACAGAGCATGAATTATCGGTGATGAAGCGTGGACGCAATGCTACAGGGAATACAGTGCCAAAGCACGCTGATGCAGCGCAGTACAGGCGTGCAACAGCGGTAGAGTGTGTTTTCGGATATCTTTATATCACGGGACAGCTTGAAAGGCTGGATGAATTGTTTGAATTGGTTATAGATTTTATTGAAAATAAACAGACAGGAGTGTAAAAAATGTCAGGTCATTCAAAATGGAATAATATTAAACGTAAAAAAGAAGCTACTGATGCTGTAAAGGGTAAGATATTTACAAAAATAGGCCGTGAAATCACCGTAGTTGTACGTGAGGGCGGCCCTGATCCGAATAATAACAGCAAGCTTCGTGATCTTATTGCAAAGGCAAAGGCAAACAATGTTCCGAATGATAACATTGATCGTGTTATAAAGAAGGCAGCCGGCGGCGAGGACAAGAACAATTACGAAAATATCGTTTATGAGGGATATGGTCCGAACGGTGTTGCTGTTATCGTTGAGTGTCTTACAGACAACAGAAACAGAACTGCCGGAGAAATCCGCCATTATTTTGATAAATTCGGCGGAAATCTCGGAACTATCGGATGTGTTTCCTTTATGTTCAGCACTAAGGGAATCGTTGTTCTTGAAAATACCGGTCTTGATGAGGATGCCGTTATGGACGACGTATTTGAGTGCGGCGGAGACGATTTTGACATAAGTGAAGAAACCGTTGAGATCGAGTGTGCTCCCGAGAATGTTCATGCTCTTCGTGAGGGGCTGGCAGCCAAGGGATATAATGTAATATCCGCCGAAACAGAGCAGATTCCGGCAAATTATACAACTCTCACTGACGAGGAGCATATCAAGAAGATGAATCTTCTTCTTGAACATCTTGAGGATAACGATGATGTTCAGAATGTCTATCACAACTGGGAGATGCCTGAAGAATAATAATAAAGAACAGCTTTCGGGCTGTTCTTTTCAGGAGTGAGAAAATGTGCATAGAAATTGCAAAAGTTAAAACGGACGAAGAACTCCGTGAAGTTGCCGATCTGGCTGCGGAAATATGGCATGAGTGCTTTCCGGGAATAATTTCCATGGAACAGATAGAGTATATGATAGAAAAATTTCAGTCATATCAGGCAATGAAAGAGCAGATATCCTGTCAGGGCTACAGCTATCTTGATGTCAGAGAAGATGGCAAATTATGCGGATATATCGGCGTAAAGCCGGAGGACGATGAGCGTCTTTTCCTGAGTAAGCTTTATCTTCGTGCAGATAAAAGAGGTAAGGGAATCGCATCTGCCATGCTGAACAGAGTTTTCGACGAAGCACGCAGATACGGTAAAAGTAAAGTTTACCTGACAGTGAACAGGCATAACTATCATGCTGTTGATGTCTATAAAAAAACAGGATTTATAATTACCAGTCAGACGGTCGCTGATATAGGCAGCGGATTTGTGATGGACGATTATATTATGGAATACAGACTGTAATATATCAGTGCCTGTCCGTATATAATATAATGATTACAATATTATTACGAGGTGTAAAATTATGGGAATCATTGAACTGACGCTTCTTTCTGCCGGACTTGCTATGGATGCATTTTCCGTTGCTGTATGTCAGGGTTTGATTATGAAAAAACTGTGTATACGCAGCGGTCTGATAATTGCATTGTTTTTCGGAGTTTTTCAGGGGGTAATGCCTCTTATCGGGTACTTTCTGGGCAGTCGTTTTGCCGGATATATAAATTCTGTCAGTCATTGGATTGCATTTTTACTTCTTGGTATAATAGGCGGAAAGATGGTATGGGAGGCACTTCACGGCGATGAGGAATCCGGCGGAAAATCGGAATACAAGCTTGCTCTTGGGGAACTTACACTGCTTGCTGTAGCTACCAGTATAGATGCTCTTGCAGTCGGAATTGTTTTTGCAGCGACTAAGGTGAATCTTATAATGTCTGTAGTTATGATCGCTGCTGTGACTTTTGTTATATCTTTTGCTGGCGTGGTGATCGGCAACAAATTCGGAAGCCGTTTTGAAAAAAAAGCGGAGATTGCCGGAGGGGCAATACTTATACTTATAGGATTGAAAATGCTCCTGGATGGACTTGGAATATTATAGACAACACTGAACAAAAAACGCCTGACGGCTTTGTGCGGTGCTGCCTATAAAAATAACGGATGGAGAAATCTCCATCCGTTTGTGTTATACTTTTGCTCCTGTTTTTGCAGATTTTTTAATTTCCAAATCCAGTTTTTTCATTGCGTTGAATTCATATATCGCCATTAATATTGCCACGACGGCTGACAGCACATCGGCAATAGGGCCAGTGTAGAGAATGCCATCTATTCCAAAGATCAAAGGAAGAACCAGCAGGGTAGGAACGAAGAAAATAATCTGTCTTGTCAGCGACAGGAAAACACCCTTGATGGATTTGCCGATAGAGGTAAAGAATGTTGAGGTAATAGGCTGTAAACAGTTTATCCAGGTGAAGAACAGGAAAGTCCGGAAGAATTTTATTCCGAATTCAAAATAAGAATCACTGCCTTTGCCGAAGATCATCAGAATTTCACGGGGGAATATCTGGAATAGTACAAAAGCGCAGAGGGATATTCCGCCGCCGGTTATAACAGCAAGACGGTATGCTTCACGAACACGGCTGAAATTTCTTGCGCCGTAGTTGAAGCTCTCGATAGGCTGCGTTCCCTGAGCAAGACCGATAACAATTGAAAATACGATCATATTGACTTTCATGACAATTCCTGCTACAGCGATAGTATCATCAGCACCGTAGGAAGAAAGGCTTCCATAATGCTTGAGGGAGTTGTTGAGAACGATCTGAACTACACCGATAGCGATCTGATTGAAAAACGATGCCATTCCTATGGAAGAAACTCGTTTTATATGGCATCTACGGGGAATGAAGTGATTTTTTTCAAGCTCGACGGTTTTGAATCTGAAAGCATAGCAAATTACTATTACGGCTGAAACGAACTGTCCGATGACAGTTGCAGCGGCTGCGCCTGCCATGCCCCAGTTAAAGGCGAGAACGAAAATAGCGTCAAGGATAGTATTTATAACAGCTCCGGTGATGTTGAGCAGCATGGTTATCTGAGGACTGCCGTCGGCTCTGATAAGATGTCCGCCTCCTGTGGACAACAGCAGAAAGGGAAATCCTAATGCCGTGACACGCACATAATCCTGAGCGTACGGCAGATTTTTTGCAGTAGCTCCGAAAATTTTCAGCATGGGAGTGAGAAATATCAGAGTGATTATTGATATCAGCACACCGCAGACGGCAAGCATTGTCAGAGCGTTTCCGGCGTAATATCCGGCATTTTTCTTATCACCTCTGCCCAGTGCAAGATTGAAGCATGAAGCGCCTCCGATTCCGAAAAGCAGGGCGAGAGACATACATATCGTGGTCAGAGGAAAAGCAATGTTGGTGGCGGCGTTTCCGAGTGAACCGACTTTTTGTCCGATGAAGAGCTGGTCTACCATATTGTAGAGAGCGCCTACCAGCATTCCGATAATACTTGGCACCGCAAACTTTACCATAAGTTTTCTTACGGGAACAGATGCCAGTGGATTAACTTCTTTTGTTTTTTCCATTTATATCCTTCTTTACATTATAATTTACTTTATTATAACACCAAATTACCTTCTTTGTCAAATCCAAAGAACTCTGGTTTTTTTTTTCATATAAATTTTAAAAAAGATATTGAAAAAAATCTGAGAATATTGTATAATTGTAAGGTATAGCATATTTGAGTATAAAGGAGAAAAATATGAACAAATTGAACGGAATAAGGCTGAATCACCGTAAAAATACGGAAAACAGCCCTACTGAAGAATTCCCTCTGCCTGCCAGGGTAAAAATTCCCATGTCAATGACCATGGGCGCTCCGTGTCAGCCGCTTGTAAAGGCAGGAGATACGGTAAAGGTGGGACAAAAAATAGGCGACTCCGACGCCGCATTCAGTGTTCCCATTCATTCTTCTGTATCGGGAACAGTTACAGCCGTCAGCGATTACAGAACGGTTTCGGGAACAGTATGCAAGGCAGTTGAGATCGAAACAGACGGTCAGCAGACTGTTTCGGAAGAAGTGAAGCCGCCTGTTGTTACCGATAAGGACAGCTTTATAAAAGCTGTAAGGGAAAGCGGTGCCTGCGGTCTTGGCGGAGCAGGTTTTCCGACGCACATTAAACTGAATCCTAAAACTCCGGTCGATACACTCGTGATAAATGCCGCTGAATGCGAACCATACATAACAGCGGACTACCGTGAAATGATAGAAAATTCATTGGATGTTATAGGCGGAATAAGACTTGTGCAGTCTCAGCTTGGCATAAAGATCGTTAAGCTGGCAATTGAGGCGAATAAGCCGGAAGCAATAAAAAAATTTACAAAAATGGCAGAGGATGATGATTCGATTGATATTGTTACTCTGCCGTCAAGCTATCCGCAGGGAGCAGAAAAGGTAATTATTTATAATTCCACCGGAAGGATCGTTATGGAAGGACAGCTCCCGTCCGATGTGGGAGTTATCGTAATGAATGTTTCAACTGTTGCTTTTCTTTTCCGCTATATGCATGACGGTATGCCTCTTGTTAAGCGTCGGCTGACTATTGACGGAAATGCAGTCGGAGAACCGAAAAATATAATGACCGTTATCGGTACTTCTTTCAGGGAACTGCTGGAATATTGCAAGACGGATATGGATTCCGTAAAAAAGATCGTAGCCGGTGGGCCGATGATGGGCATGAGTATTCCGGATGCGGATATGCCTGTGGTGAAAACATCCAATGCACTGCTTGCCTTTGACCGCTACGATCAGCGAAAAACATCTGCCTGCATTCGCTGCGGACGCTGTGTAAGAGTTTGTCCCATGGGTCTTATGCCTGCTGATATTGACAGAGCTTATAAGATAAAAAATATTGAGGAACTGCGTAAACTCAAAGTAATGCTCTGCATGAACTGCGGAAGCTGTACATATGTATGTCCCGCAAACCGTAAGCTGGCAGAGACAAATCAGCTTGCAAAGACACTTATACCAAGAAAGTAAGGAGGATGCAGAATGAACAAGCTTATTGTTTCTCCGTCACCGCATGACGAAAATTATATGAAGACCTCCGGCATTATGCTCAACGTTATTATTGCTCTTATCCCTGCCCTGTGTGCAGGATGCTATATCTTTGGCTGGAGAGTCATTACACTGACAGCAGTTTGTGTGTCATGCTGTATGATTTTTGAATATCTCAGCCGTAAACTTATGAAACGCAG
Source organism: uncultured Ruminococcus sp. (assembly GCA_900545125.1). Classification (GTDB taxonomy): domain Bacteria; phylum Bacillota; class Clostridia; order Oscillospirales; family Ruminococcaceae; genus Ruminococcus. Next base: position 6,768 of record UQXS01000050.1, on the reverse strand, counting down.
CAATACTGTGACCGACCTTTCTGCCGTTGTTACCGGCGTGCTTCTGGCTATGAATCTTCCCGTAACGCTGCCTTACTGGATGGCGGCCATCGGATGTTTTGTGGCTATTGTTATCGTAAAGCAGCTTTTCGGAGGTCTGGGACAAAACTTTGCCAATCCGGCAATCACTGCAAGAATAGTGCTCATGGTGTCTTTTCCGTCTGCCATGTCACACTGGATCCAGCCTGCTTCATACGAATATGATGCTGTTTCTTCCGCAACTCCTCTTGCAGTGAGCGACGGCAGCGAACTGCCCTCGTATCTTGATCTGCTTCTGGGAAACGTCGGCGGATGCCTTGGTGAGACCTGTGCTCTTGCTCTTCTGGCAGGCGGACTTTATCTTGCCGCAAGAAGAATAATCTCTCTTGCCGCACCGGTAGCTTTTATCGGAAGTCTTGCCGCTCTTATGGCTATTGCAGGAGAAGATCCGCTTTATCACATACTTGCCGGAGGCGTTTTCCTCGGAGCTTTCTTTATGGCTACAGATTACGCTACTACTCCGATAACCTTTAAGGGAAAGTTTATTTTCGGTCTGGGATGCGGAATCATTACTTTTGTTATACGAAAGTTCGGTTCTTATCCGGAGGGAGTTTCTTTCTCGATTCTGCTTATGAATATTCTCACTCCATATATAGATCAGATGACACGTACAAAGGTTTTTGGTGCAAAGGAGGCTGAAAAGAATGAGGGATAAAATAAAACCTACCATAGTTCTTACCGTGATATGCACGGCAGCGGCGCTTCTTCTTGTTCTTGCCTACGAAATGACCAAAGACAGAATAGCTGAGCAGAGAGCTCTGAAATTCAATAAAAGCGTTGAAACACTTTTCGGGGAATGTGAGACGACTATTATAGACAATAATTTCGGATATGACGAAATACATCAGATTGCAGTGACTTCTGACGGAAAGACAGTAATACAGGTCTGCACCGACGGATATTCAAAGGGCGGAATCAATATTCTTGTGGGTATTGATGAGAAAGGTGTTCTGACGGGAATTTCCTTTATATCTCTTGGAGAAACGCCCGGTCTCGGTTCAAAAGTAAAAGATAATAAATCTTTTGTGAAAAATAATTTTATCGGTATAACGGAAGCTCCGGAGGAGATAGACTCCATAAGCGGTGCAACATATTCTTCAAACGGAATGAAAAAGGCTGTTGAAATTGCAATGAACGTATATAATGAAAATAAGGAGGAGATACTCGGTGGCTGAAAAGAAATCTCTTTTAAATGAAATAACAAAAGGCGTAATAAAGGAAAATCCGACTCTTGTTATGCTTCTTGGAATGTGTCCTACTCTTGCTGTTACCACTCAGGCAAAAAACGGTATCGGCATGGGATTGGCTACGACCTTTGTACTTCTCGGCTCGAATATCGTTATTTCGGCTCTCAGAAAGATTATTCCCGATAAGGTGAGAATTCCCGCATTCATTGTTATTATCGCAAGCTTTGTTACTTTTATCGGATTTATTCTCGAAGGATTTGTTCCGGATCTTTACGACAGTCTTGGAATTTATCTTACGCTTATTACTGTAAACTGTATTATTTTCGGCAGAGCTGAAATGTTTGCCAGCAAAAACGGTGTAGTGGCTTCTGCCTGCGATGCGATCGGAATGGGTATCGGATTCACCCTTGCGCTGTTCCTTATGGGATCTGTCCGTGAAATACTCGGAGCAGGAAAGTGGATGGATATGAGTATTCCGGTTCTTCGTGACAACCCCATGATGTTGTTTATTATGCCGGCAGGAGGATTCTTTACTTTGGGTATGATAATCGCAATTGTAAACAAGCTCTCTAAAAAGAAACCTCCGCAGGAACTTGGATGTCACGGATGTCCCAATGCAAGTGCTTGTGCGCAGGCAGGAAACGGAGGCTGTGATTCATGAAAAGCTTAATGGTAATTCTTCTTGCCGCAATGCTGACAGATAACTTTGTTCTTTCAAAGTTCATGGGAATATGTCCTTTTCTGGGAGTATCCAAAAAACTTGACAGTGCAACGGGAATGGGTCTTGCCGTAACATTTGTAATGGTATGCGCTACTGTTGTTACATACCCGATACATCACGGAATACTCGTTCCGAACGGACTTGAATACTTTGATACTGTTGTATTTATTCTGGTTATTGCTCTTTTTGTTCAGCTTGTAGAGACTATGCTGAAAAAATGTATTCCTTCGCTGTACAGCGCCCTTGGCGTATATCTGCCGCTTATCACTACAAACTGCGCTGTTCTTGGCGTAACCGTCCTGAATATTGATAACGGTTACAGTTTTGTTCAGTCCATTGTAAACGCAGTAGGCGGAGGTCTGGGATTTATGCTGTCGCTGGTTATTTTTTCAGGCGTCCGTAAGAAAATGGAGTATGCTGATATTCCCGAAACATTTAAGGGAGTTCCGGCAACTCTTATTGCTGCCTCTATCGTTTCAGTGAGCTTTCTTGGCTTTTCGGGACTGTTCAATTAAGGAGGATTGTTTATGACATATTTGATCCCTGCGCTTATCGTAGGTCTGTGCGGAGCATTGGCAGGAGTTCTGCTGACAGTTGCCGCAAAGGTTTTTCATGTTGAGGTGGATGAGCGTATTGAAAAAATCAGCGAAGTTCTTCCACAGGCAAACTGCGGTGCGTGCGGCTATGCCGGATGTGCCGACTATGCTTCTGCAATTGTTAATAACGGGGCAGCTGCTAATCTTTGCCGTCCGGGAGGAGCTGATGCAGCTGTAAAAATTGCTTCGATACTTGGAACGGACGCTGCGGATGTCATACCAATGACAGCTGTTGTTCACTGCAACGGCGACTGCAATGCTACCAAGCAGGCATTTTCATTTGACGGAGTTCAGTCGTGCAAGGCGGTAAAGCGTTTTTACGGCGGAAACGGGATTTGCAAATACGGATGTATCGGACTCGGCGACTGTATGAATGTCTGTGAGCATGATGCCATAAAGATCGAAAACGGTGTGGCAAAGGTCAATCCGTCGTTGTGCGGAGCTTGCGGACAATGTGCGGCAGTTTGCCCGAATCAGCTTATTTCTATCAAGCCGCTTGCAAAGCATATTGATGTGCTCTGTTCTTCTGCCACAAACGGAAAAGAAACAAAACTAAGTTGTAAAAACGGATGTATCGGCTGTAAGATCTGCGAAAAGAAGTGTCCGGAGGGTGCTGTAAAAGTGGAAAATTTCCATGCATCTATTGACTACGACAAATGTACCAACTGCGGAACTTGTATGGCTGCGTGTCCGGTAAAGGCTATTCACAGCTGCGAAAAAATAACTGCGGCAACCTGAACGGTAAATAAAAAATCTCCCCTGAACCGAAGTTCAGGGGAGATTTTTATTGCTCATTATTTGCAGCAGATTCCAAACATCTCACAGAGCATTTTCCAGATATTGCACATAATAAGTACCTCCTATAGATATTGTTCCATGTATTGATTTTTTCTGTCTCTCTTGGAACAATTATATTATATCATACAGACATAATTAAATCAATGCAAAAATACTGGAAAATAATTTACCATTATTTCAGAGGTATCACATTGTTGAAAACGGCAAAGAATTTAATGGGAATATGCTTGTCTATGTGGCATTTCCCGAAGAACCATTTCTGAAATGAACAGGTTTTGATGATGTCCTCAAAAAGAGCATGGACTTCAAGCCGCTGGAGAACGTCAACATTAAGGCAGTCTTTGAGAGAGACAGGCGGCTCGTGAGTAATGACATAATCTACCGTATTGTCATTGATTTTAAGATTGTCAATAGCCTCAGCGATTTCCTCATGAGAAGGTTTTTCACGCTTCCACCAGTTGTCGCCGGTGTGTCGGAAATCAAAATCCTGACTGTGACCGCCGCCGAAAGTAAATATTTTTTTCCCCTCGATAGTATATACCTGACCACGCATCAGATGAACGAGGTTATTGCTTATGACACGGGCTTTTCCGCCGTTCCACTCAGTTACGGGAAAGCTTTCCAGAATATCGAAATTTTCGTGGCATCCGTCAAGGAAAGCCACGGTGTATCCCTTGCCGGCAATTTTTTTGACAATAGATTTTTCTTTTCGTGAACCATCCCAGAAGAATCCGAAATCACCGCAGATTATGAGAGTATCTCCACGGCGCAGTTTTTTGACTGCCGGATCACGAAAACGGCTGTAATCTCCGTGTGTATCGCCTGTTACATAGATCATTCTTGTTTCCTCCAGATTTTTTTCTTATTATATTGTAACATATCTTAAAGAAAAGGTAAAGAGAAATATTTGCAAAAATTCGGAAAATGAGAAATCATTGACAACCGGCTGTAAATATGCTACAATATTATGTGACAGTTCGTTTGCACCATCCTGTCGGAAAACAAAACTATGGGCAGATCACAGAGTAATTTTCTGATGCGTGTGTTTCTGTTCACACGCATTTTTTTAATCAGAGGTATTTTTTATGTATGAATTAAAGATAAGGGCAGATTTTGACAGTGCTCATTTTCTCAGCGGATATAAAGGCAAATGCGCCAATATTCACGGACACCGCTGGACTATCGAAGCGGAAATCTCACAGAAATCATTGCAGGAAAGCGGTGAGTTCCGCAGTATGGTCGAGGATTTCGGCCCTCTTAAAAAGCGGCTCAGGTCTATGGCAGATAATTTCGATCACGCTCTTATTTACGAGAACGGAACGCTGAAACAGGCTACCGTTGATGCGCTTGATGCCGAGGGATTCAGGCTGATCCCCGTGGATTTTCGTCCTACGGCGGAGTGTTTTGCAAAGTATTTCTTTGATCTTCTCCGTGAGGCAGGAGAGCCTGTCAGCAGGGTAACAGTCTATGAGACTCCCGATAATTGTGCTTCTTACAGGGAGAATGAATGATGATATACAAAGTAGCAGAGATTTTTTCAAGCATTAACGGAGAGGGAACACGTGCCGGAGAACTTGCTGTTTTTGTCAGGTTCAGGGGATGCAACCTCAATTGCAGCTATTGTGACACCTCATGGGCAAATCAGTCTGATACGCCGTTTATCCCGATGGATAAGGAAGAAATACTCGGAGCTTTGCTGGAAACAGGCATCCGAAACGTAACGCTGACCGGCGGTGAACCGCTGCTTGTTCCGGGTGTGGAGGAAGTTATTGAGATCCTTGGCAGAAACGGTTTGTCAGTGGAGATCGAGACAAACGGCAGCGTTGATCTTTTGCCGTTCAATTCACTTGCCCACAGACCGTTGTTCACAATGGATTACAAGCTGCCGGGAAGCGGAATGGAAGATAAAATGAATCTCCGCAATTTTGAACTGCTCAAAAAGAACGATACTGTAAAGTTCGTGGCAGGATCTGATGAAGATCTTGAAAGGGCAGCGGAAATAATCAGGATGTACTCTCTGACAGAACGGTGTCATGTATATTTCAGTCCCGTTTTTGGCAGGATCGATCCGGCAGATATGGTCGGATTTATGATAAAGCACAAGCTGAACGGCGTGAGATTACAGCTCCAGCTGCATAAGTATATATGGGATCCTATGGCGAGGGGAGTGTGACAAATGGCTATAGATAAGGAGAAAATCGAATATCATATACGTGAGATACTGAAAGCTCTCGGTGAAGATCCGGAGCGTGAGGGACTTGTTGAAACTCCCGGAAGAGTTGCACGTATGTATGAAGAAGTTTTCGGGGGGATTCAGTATACCAATCATGAAATAGCGCAGATGTTTGGCAAAACTTTTTCATCCCACAACAAGGAAAACAGGCAGTCGGCAGTTGTCATGCGTGATATAAGCGTGTTCAGCTACTGCGAACATCATATGGCTCTTATGTACGATATGACGGTCAATGTGGCTTATATTCCCGACGGGAAAGTTCTGGGGTTAAGCAAGATTGCCCGCATCTGCGATATGGCAGCAAAAAGATTGCAGTTACAGGAGCGTCTCGGCGAGGATATTGCCGATATTATAAGCGAAGCCGCCGGAACAAAGGATGTGGGAGTGGTGATAACCGGATCTCATAGCTGCATGACAGCCAGAGGTATAAAGAATGTTCCGGCACGAACGACAACTACAACTTTTTACGGAAGATTCGCAGATGATGAAAAACTTCAGAAACTTGTATTGTGAGGGAGAATATAATGAAAGCAATGGTATTATTCAGCGGCGGAGTGGACAGTACAACTTGCCTTGCACTTGCAGTGAAAGAGCATGGTGCTGAAAATGTTACGGCGCTGTCGATAGGATACGGTCAGAAACACAGCCGTGAGATACAGGCAGCAAAAAAAATTGCGGAATATTATAACGTTGACTGGAAACAGCTTGATTTGTCGGTAATATTTGCAGATTCCGACTGTTCGCTGCTTACAGGTTCCGAAGAAGAGATACCGAAAGAAACATATGCAGATCAGCTTGCCGAAACAGACGGAAAGCCCGTCTCGACTTATGTTCCGTTCCGCAACGGACTTTTCCTTGCTTCTGCCGCAAGCATGGCTCTTTCGCTGGGATGCGGGGTGATCTACTACGGTCCTCATGCCGATGATGCCGCCGGAAACGCATATCCGGATTGCAGTGAGGAATTCAACAACGCCATGAATGATGCTGTATATCTCGGAAGCGGAAAGCAGCTCCGCATAGAAGCACCGTTTGTAGCAAAAACTAAAGCAGAGATCGTGAAAACAGGTCTGGAACTGGGTGTTCCCTATGAATTGACATGGAGCTGTTACGAAGGCGGAGAAAAGCCCTGCGGAGTATGCGGCACCTGCCGTGACA
>UQXS01000049.1 GCA_900545125.1 uncultured Ruminococcus sp. | reverse complement strand
AGTTCTTTTGCGTTGTCGATTATTTCGTTGACCCCTCCGGCGGTGTAGACGCCGAATCCGACGATGCTTATAAGTGCAAGGGTCATAACGATGCTCTGGATAAGGTCGGTAAAACTTGCAGCCATAAATCCGCCCGTGCAGGTGTATGCGATGATGATAACAGCGCTGAAGATCATGGCGGCGTGGTAATCCCAGCCGAAGAGCTGACTGAAAAGAGTACCGCAGGCAGCGAATCCCGAACCCGTGTACGGAACAAAGAAAATCAGGATAATAAGAGCCGTTGCACCCATAAGGACTTTTTTGTTGTCACGGTAGCGGTTGGAAAAGAAATCCGGAATGGTAATTGCGCCGCATTTGTTGGAATAGACTCTGAGTCTTTTGGCGACAATGAGCCAGTTGACATATGTACCTACAGCAAGTCCGATAGCAGTCCAGCCTGCTTCTGCACCGCCGGTAAGGTAAGCTACGCCGGGAAGTCCCATAAGAAGCCAGCTGCTCATATCCGATGCTTCGGCGCTCATTGCGGTAACAATCGGGCCGAGCCTTCTGCCGCCGAGGTAGAAATCCCCGACACTGGAATTCTTTCTGGAGAAAGAAATTCCGATGATTATCATCATTCCCATATAAGCAATAATGGTAATCATGATGATTATTGTTGATGTGCTCATGATAAACTCCTTTTCATATTAATAAGTAATAATAATTATACACTAAAATTAACGATTCGTCAATATTTTTGGGGGAATATTTTCATATAATGCCTTGACAAACCGCAGAAAATGGTGTATATTGTATATGTATAATTATATCCGGATGGCACTCCGGAATTCAGAGAGGGGTATGTAACTTGAAATTCAAGAAATTAACCGCCGCTGCATCGGCTATGGCAATGGCAGCAGGCATGATGGCGTATATGCCTGCGGCAGAGACGGGAGCACCTGTTGTTTCCGCATCTGCTGCGTCAGTAGATGTTGATTATGCCGAAGCACTTCAGAAATCTATGTTCTTCTATGAAGTACAGCAGGCAGGAAAGCTGCCGGAATGGAATCAGGTTTCATGGCGAGCTGATTCCATGATAAAGGAGGACGGTACGCCCTCCGACATTATCGACGGAGGTTGGTTTGACGCAGGAGATCACCTCAAATTTGCTTTGACAAATGCCTATACGTCATCTGTACTCTCATGGGGACTTATCGAATATAAGGATGCAGTTAAGAAAGCCGGTCTTTACGATCTGTATCTGCGCAACCTTAAATGGGGTCTTGACTATGTTGCTGCCTGCGACAAAGGTGACAAGGTTATCGGTACGATCGGCGAGGACGGCTTCGACCACGTATGGTACGGAAGTCCTGAGGTATACATTAGGAAATTCAACCTCAAGAACCAGACGGAGGAAAGACCTTACGACGAGATCACTAACTGTACTACTATTGCGGAAATGGCTGCTGCAATGGCAGGAGGATATATCGTATTCAAAGACGAGGATCCCGCTGCTGCCAAGAGTTATCTTGAACATGCTGAAAGTCTCTTTAAGCTTGCAAATGATGTGTGGGCTGAAAAAGGAGATGAGGCTAACGACGATCAGGGTGTACAGGGTAAATATTACAATACCAAGAACAATCAGGGAACGGACAATTTCGTTGACGAGCTGATGTATGCCGCAAACTGGATGTATATGGCTACGGGAGACAAGTCATATCTTGATCTCTGCGAAGAGAAGTATATTCCTATCTTTCCGCTGGAATCCCAGTCCACCGACCGGAAATATACATGGTGCTTCTGCTGGGATGATACAACTCAGGCTGCTGCTCTCCTCTATGCTAAAAATACCGGCAAGAAAGAGTGGATCGACCATGTTTCCCACCATCTCGACTATCTGATGGAGGGCTATAACGGCAAAAAGCCTGTAGGCGGCTGGACTCCCGACGGCATGGTCGTTGTTGACGGCGCAGGCTGGGGAACTCTCAGATATGCCGCAAACGGGGCATGGCTTGCAAAGCTTGCCAGCGATACGATTTTCAAGGACAACTCTGCTCTTTGCGACAAATATAATACATGGGCAAAGAAAATGATGGATTACGCTTTCGGCGATAACGATCTCGGACTCAGCTATGTTGTCGGCATGGGCGAGAAGAATCCTGTAAATATCCACCACAGAGGTGCATCGGGAATCCATGACGACCACTGGAATTCGCTTGGATTCGAGCCGAGCGATACAGACGACTGGCAGACGGAATACGCCCACGTTCTTTACGGAGCTCTTGAAGGCGGACCGAATCCTGACGGCAGTTTCAAGGACGATAACGGTTCGTATACAAATACCGAGGTAGCTATTGACTACAATGCAGGCTGGACAGCCTGTCTCTGCGCTATGGTTGACGATTACGGCGGAGAGAAGCTTGCCGACTTCCCGCAGGCTGAGAAGCCGAAGTGGGCAGAATGGCAGATAGGCGCTGTTCTTAACGGCAGCGGCGACAGCTACAGCGAAATCAAGGTATGGGCAATGAATCATACGGCATGGCCGGCACGTGTGTCAAAAAATGTGAAGTTCCGTTATTATTTTGATGTTTCCGAGGTTCTTGCAGCTGGACTTTCAATTGACGATATAGGTACAAGAATCGGTTCGCAGCAGTATCAGGAGGGACAGCAGGGCTACGCAACCATATCAGAAAAGCCTGTTAAATATGAGGGTGATCCTACCGGAAATACTTACTATGTAGAAATTACCTTTGAGGACGGCAGAGCAATCATGCCTACAGGTCAGAGCGAATTCAGAGACGAAGTGCAGTTCAGAGTATATATTCCTGATGCTATCGACGGTCAGTCGACTAAGGGTGCTTGGGATTCCTCAAATGACTGGTCATTCGAGGGCGTGCAGAGCGGCATAAACCTCAGTGCATCGTCCTACAAGGCAGCTCTCAATGAGCATATCACCATGTATGTAAACGATGCTCTTGTGTGGGGTACTGAGCCGGATGGTACAAAGGCTGTTCCGGGTGCTGATCTGGGTGCAGTTGGCAACCCTGATCCTGACGTAAAATGGGGAGATGCCGATTGTGACGGTGATGTTTTCCTGAACGACGCAGTACTTGTAATGCAGGCTGTAGGCAATCCGGATGTATACGGTGAAAAAGGTTCGGATTCATCGCACATTACCGCTCAGGGAGCTCTTAATGCTGATGTATACGAAAACGGAAGCAAGCTTACAAATATGGATGCTTTGGCAATTCAGAAGTATCTTTTGGGACTTATTAAGGAACTTCCTGAATCTTGATTTAACTAATTTATTTTTTATTCATAAGAGGGTAATCTTACCCTCTTATATTTTTGAATTATTTGTCAATATGCACAATTTTTTTTATGTTACATTGGGATAATGCACGAAATTCCAGAAAAGCTCTTTACTTTTTTTTCTGGATATAATATAATAAGATTGATGAAAAGGAGATAAGTGCAGCCCGTCGTAATGACACACTTTTCGTCATTTGTACTAAACGCTATAATCGCAGTGTATGCACTGGCGCTGCGTTATAATTACATTATATTTTTAAATTTTCAGGGAGGGTATGTTAAATGCATAAGAAATTTTCAAAAGCAATCGCTGCAAGTCTTATGGCAGTATCAATGATTGCTCCAACGGTCGCAACCGTAGCTCCTATGAGCGTATCGGCTGGTCAGATCCTTGGTGAAACATCATTTACAGATAAGGCACTGCCTTGGCACACATGTGAAACATCACCAGCTAAGCAGGACTTCAGACTTGAAGACGAAGCGTTCCACATTACAGTAAAGGTTCCGGAGGGCGGCGAAAAGGCAAAGTGGGATCTTCAGTTCCGTCACAGAAACCTTGACTTCAAGGCTGGTCATGTTTATAAGGTAAGCTTTAAAGTTAAAGCAAAGAGAAACGGCATGGAGCTCTGTTCTAAGATTGGTCAAATCGGCGGCGACATGGAAGAATATTTTGAACTTGACGGAAATTCAGGCGACATGCACATGGGTCCTCACATGGGCGGTCAGTGGGGAAGTGCTGTTAAGCTGACCACTGAATATCAGGAATTTTCTGGTACTTTTACTCCTACAAAGGATCTTGAAGCTATGGAGTGGACATTCCACTATGGAAAGGATTCCCACGGCTACGGCGGAAACGCTCAGGAAGGCGACGAGCTTTGGTTTGACGATATGTCTATCATTGATACGACAAGTGACGAATTTGATGCAGATCCAAGTAAGTCATACGGCGCAACAAACCGTGACTACAGCGCTAATTTTTCTGATGAAACAAAGAGACAGGTGCTCAAGAACGGAAAGAATGTAAACTTCGTATCTGTAAACCAGATCGGTTACTATCCAAACCTTGCTAAGGTTGCTGTTCTCGGCGATAACAAGGGTGATGTCCTTCCTAACGCTACAAATATCACACTCAGTGGTACATACAAGTTTGATGTATGTGATGCTGCTACAGGCAAGGCTGTATGGACAGGAACATCTTCTGCTCCTCAGAAAGATGCAGACTCTGCCGACAGCATCTGCAAACTTGACTTCTCTGAGTTCGATACTCCTGGCAGATACTATATCCAGATTCAGGGAGAGGACTGGAGATCGTTCGAGTTCAATATCGGCGACAATATCTACTATGATGAGAGCCATAATATTCTTACAAATGCAATGAACTACTTCTATCAGAACCGTTCCGGTATTGATATTGAAGATAAATACTGTACATCCGGCGGATCAGACGGCAAGGGTACAGGAATGGGTCATAAGGGCGGTCATAAGACTGATACGGCTTCAATTCAGAAGATCTGGAAGAACGAGTATGCTTCCATAGACGAGGCAACTGGTACTTACAAGTCAGGTACTCTTACTGCTAACGGCGGTTGGTACGATGCCGGCGACCATGGTAAATATGTAGTAAACGGCGGTATCTCAATCTGGACACTCCAGAATATGTACGAGAGAGCAATTCTTCAGGAAGGCTATAAAGGAAAGTTTGATGATAATTCCGGTACTGTTGTAATTCCCGAGGCAGGAAACAAGGTTCCCGACGTTCTTGATGAAGCAGCTGTTGAGCTTGACTGGATTGCTCAGATGAAGGTTGTTTCAAGCGACACTGCATGGGGTCAGTACGATGGTCTCTATTATCACAAGCTCCACGACCATAAGTGGACAGGACTTGCTACAAAACCATGGGACTATGAGCAGGAATGGGAAACTACCCGTATTGTAAAGCCTCCTACGTTTGCAGCTACACTTAACTATGCTGCTACTGCTGGTCAGGCTGCAAGACTCTGGCAGGATTATAACAGCGAGAAGGCTGATAATTATCTGACAACAGCCGTTGATGCATTCAAGGCATATAAAAAGCACTTCTATGAGTATGACGATACAAAGACAACACATCCTACACTGAATTGCGAATGCACTAAGGAAGAAATCAGAGAGGATTCACTCTATGCTCCTATGTGGCAGGCAAAGGGCGGCGGACCTTACGGCGATAACAATGTAAAGGACGACGCATATTGGGCAGCTTGCGAAATCTACCTTTCCGCTAAGGCTTTGGGTAAGGAAGATATTGCAGCAGAGTTCAAGACAATCATTGACGACTCCGAGTACGCTTATACATGTAATACAAAGATGGTAGGCGGCGAGAACAAGGACGGTTCATTCACATCATTTAACTGGGGAAATACTGCTTCCGCAGGTACACTTTCACTGGCACTCCACAGCGAAGCACTCAGCGCTGATGAGAATACAAAGGTTAAGTCAGCTATCAAGACTGCTGCTGACGAATATGTTGCTAAGGAAGAAGAACAGGGTTACGGTCTGCCTTATGCTGCACCTGCTTCACCTTACACTGATCCGAACAACCTTGATCCTTCTATCGAGATTACAGGTTACGAGTGGGGTTCAAACTCCATGGTAATCAACAACTGTATCGTTATGGCTTATGCTTACGATATGAACAAGGATATCAAGTACATGAACGGTGTATCTAAGGCTCTTGACTACCTCTTTGGTACAAATCCGCTTTCATTCTCTTTCGTAACAGGCTACGGTACTTACATGGAGAAGAATCCTCACCACAGATACTGGTCTTATGAGCTTGATAAGACTCTGCCTATGGCTCCTGACGGAATTCTTTCCGGCGGTCCTAACGCAGGTCTCCAGGATCCTTATGTACGTGCTCTTGCTTTCGTTCCTGGTGATCCTACTAACCCGTCACAGAGATGTTTCGTTGACTCAATCGAAGCATGGTCTACAAACGAGGTAACAATCAACTGGAACGCACCTCTTGCTTGGATTGCATCATTCATGCAGGATGAAGCTGCTGATGCAAACGGAGGAGTAACTCCTCCTGATGATGATGTTCTCTGGGGTGACGCTGACTGTGACGGTGAAGTTTATATTAACGACGCTGTACTTGTAATGCAGGCTATCGGTAACCCTGAAGTTTACGGTGAGAACGGTTCAGATCCTTCACACATTACTACTCAGGGTATCAAGAACGCTGACGTTTACGAGAACGGTACACTTCTCACAAACAACGATGCTCTTCAGATTCAGAAATATCTCCTTCACCTTGTAACTTCACTTGATCCCAAGGATTTTGTAAAGGAATAATTTAAAATCTGAATATGATTTCTGAATTATGATTTCAATTTAAAGTAAAATGCACCTCTTTGCCAAGGCGAAGAGGTGCATTTCTTATAGCCATATCAATAAGTAATAGAAAGAAAACCGCACATCGTACAATGTGCGGTATCTGATTATATTTTACGTTTGTTCACGAACAAGAGACAAATTGTCATCCCAAGGAGTATAGCGGATAAAACAGAAATTGTCAATCCGATGTTTTTTAGCGGAGCTTCATATGTGATCTTAATATTGTGAGTTCCCTGTCTGATTGGAAATCCAATAAAAGCAGTGTTTGTCCGGAAATATTTAATTGATTTTCCGTCAACAGTTATATGGAAATTTTTATCATACGGCAGGGAGATATTGAACCATCCGTCATTGCTGACATTGACAGTTCCGGTTATGGTATCGCCAAGAGATTTTTTTCGGTCAATGAGAAATTCGTCCTTGTTGTCAAGTGCAACGTCGAGTACGGAAGCGTCAAGTGAAAATACATGGATATCAGATATTGTATAAAATCCCGGTGAAAAGGTCATATCAAGACTTTGAGCCGTTTCATAAGACGACAAAACGTAGGTGAAATTATAGTTTTTATTGTTGTATTTCCAGTGCGGGTCAGTGAGTTTATTTTTCACACCGTTGATAGTCAGGAATATGTCGGTGTATTTCAGAGGATTCCCGATTCTGTTATTGGCAGAAGCGGTCACGATAAAAATTTTATTTCCAGAAATATTTTCAAGTCCGGCATTAACAGTAAATGATTCTTGTGTGTCAACGGTGAAGATACCGTTTTCGTATTTTATGTGCGGATCTGATTTTAGCTTTGAAAGGTCAAGAGAGATCTCTTCTATGCAGCTGTTCTGATTTCCGTAATTATCACCCGGAATAATAATATTATTGATGATAGCCTCAGGTTTGCGGTGAGCCGGAATAGTTGAAAATACATCTTCACCCATGACATCAGATGTCGCATATCCAAGAGGAAATGCATAATTGTTGCGATAGATAGCATTTTCGCCAAGGTCAGCGACTTGTTCTTCATTGTACATTCTCATTTTTTTTGATGATAATCTGTAACGGCATCCCATTAATGCCGTAAAAAATATATTGTACGGCTGATTTTGCAATGCATTGTTTCGTGTGCGGTTTTCGCTTAAAGATGAATTAAATCGAAAATCTCTGAGATAAGGGTTATTTACGGAAGAATAGCTGCTTGTAGAAAGATAGTTCATGTTGAAAATGCGGTTTACGTTCACTTCGTTATGCACAGTGTTAGCAAAGCGATACGTATCGTGATCGTTGTTTAAAATCCCGGTAACGGCATTTTGGGTATCCGAATTGTAAAATTCTTTAATTTGTTTTGAGTCGGCAAAAGTATCGGCACAATTGTTGATGATACAAATGAGCATAGAGCTTGCAATTGCATATATCGGCAGAATTTTCTCTTTATTTTTTTGATATATCCACATCATCAGAAAAGAAGTAAAAATGACCGAAACGAATATGGGAATCCAGATAATTCTTAGTTCATTATTATAGTCGGGAGCCAGAATGTTCAGAGCCCCCATTGCAATAATTACCGCAGATGAGATAACTGTAGATTTTGGATCAAGACGTTTTTCCGAGAGGAAACTGCCCGTAATGAGCAGCATCACGGGTTCAAGCGGAATAAAAGATTTGCCGTCGATATACATAAAAGCGTTCATTGTGCAGTTTATGATGGGAAAAGCGATGCAGCACATAAGTACAACAGGCAGGAATAGTCCGGATTTTCTGCTTTTCAGCAGCATATAGACAGCAGAAAAGAGGATAAATACGGTAAGTCCCATAGAGTAACCCGAATAAAGAACTGCATTCAAATTTACATTGGGAATGAAAATTTTCAGGATATCAGAATTTTCTGATTTTTTTTCTCTGCCGGAAAGGATCGCCATAAAAGTTGGCATCCACATGAAAGACGAGCAGAGACAGCCAAGAATTATTCCGAGAACTTTTATTGAATATTTCCTGATAAATCGGCGGACATAAAATCTTTTGTTCTTTTGCAGTTCAAGATATATCATGTAGATCAGAACGGAAGCGAAGCAGCCAACGCTGAAATAGAAACTGGTACACATGATGCAATAGGACATAGCCGCCATAAGCAGAATATTCACGGGAGAATTTTTTTTCTGCATCCCATAAGAGTTCCCATTAAAAAGGGAAAGTAGTTCATGAACATTATATGGTGGTGGCTGTGATAAAAAAGTCCGCCTGAGCAAAGAAGAATGACTGAAAGAATAAGGGATATTTTTTTCCTGAAATGACCTTTGAAAAAGAAGTATCCCAGAATGGCAGAAGCAAGCACTGTTATCAGGCTTATAAACTGGATGTATGAACACATTTTGACAAAGGGCAGTGCATACGCCGGAAGATACAACGGATTTGCAATTCCATAGTATGAGTAGTTGTAGATATTCTGACCTCCGCCTATTTGCAGTGCAAAATCTGGGAAAATGTCCCGTGTTTCATAGAAGCGCAGCCTGAAATATTCCGGAATAGCGAAATGCTGATTTTTCCAGTCGGTATCCGATCCCCACATAAACCCCTGACAGTTTAAAATTATGATGACAGACGTTATGAATAAGAATATCAGAGAGATAATGATTATAGCTGATTTGTCGGGATGTTTTTTCAGAAAATCAGATATTTTACTTTTCATCGCCGAACCTACTTTAGTTCAACAACGGTAACGCCGTCCTCACCTTCGCCGAAAAGTCCGAGGCGAAAGTTTTTTACTGACGGGTGAGATTTTAATCTTCTGTGAACTGCCGCTCTTAAAAGACCTGTACCCTTACCGTGAATTATCGTAATTGTCGAAATATTTGACATTACAGCCTGATCTATAAAAGCATCAAGCTGATATACACCGTCGTCGCAGGCGCAGCCACGGATGTCAAGTTCCATTTTTCCCCGGCGTTCTGCCTTAACACCGACTTTGTTCATGTTTCTGACAGGATGCTTTTTCTGAATATTTTTTTGCGGTTCTTCAAGCCGGAGACGGGATACATTCATTTTGGTTTTCATAACGCCCATCTGGACGTAGACAAAATCACTGTCGTCGGGATCGCCGGAGATTATTCCCTTGCGGTTAAGATCGACGACAAAGACGGTATCGCCCCGTTTCAGTTTGCGAGGCAGAACATATTCTTCCTGTGCGGAGCGGCTGTCCACGGGATTTGCGGTGTCGTACATCCTGTTGAAGCTTTGTTTCGCTTTTGACTTCATGGAAGAAACATTGGCGCTGAAATCCTTTTTGTCCTTTTCACGGCGGAGACTCTCAAGTTCATTGAGAAGTTCGTTGGATTCAGCCTTAGTCTGTTCGATTATAGTCATTGCTCTGAGCCGTGCTTTTTCAAGTTCCTCCAAGCGTGAAGCTTCAAGTTCTTCACGTTCTTTCCGGAGCATTCTTTCATGCTCTTCCGCTTTTGCTTTCAGACGGGAAATTTCTTCTTTCTGGTGTTCAAGTTCGAGGCGGCTGGCTTCAAGCTTGCCGATAACTTCTTCGAGACGTGTATTTGCGTCATCCACACGAAGTTTTGCATCCTGAATAATATCTTCCGGCATACCAAGTCCGGCGGAAATAGCGAAAGCATTGGATTTACCCGGAGATCCCACAATAAGCCTGTAGGTTGGTTTAAGAGTATTGATATCGAATTCGCAGGAAGCGTTTTGTACACGGGGATTATCAATTGCAAACACTTTAAGTTCCTGATAGTGCGTAGTAACCATGAGTTTTGCTCCGTTTTCCATAAGACGCCTTATAATTGAAACAGCAAGAGCAGCTCCCTCCACGGGATCTGTTCCCGAGCCGAGTTCATCCAGAAGAATCAGAGAATTTTCGTCGGCAGTTTTCAGTATTTCGATTACTTTGTTTGTATGTGAAGAAAATGTAGAAAGGTTCTGTTCAATGCTTTGACTGTCGCCGATATCTGCAAGAATATGGCTGAAAACCGAGATCTTGCTGCCGTCGGCTGTGGGAATAAGCAGACCACACATAGTCATGGCGCAGAGAAGTCCTGCGGTTTTCAGAGCAACAGTTTTTCCGCCGGTGTTTGGTCCTGTGATTATAAGAGCCTGATATTCTTCACCGAGAGAAAGATTTATCGGCACGGCTTTATTTTTATCAAGCAGGGGATGACGTGCCTTTTTCAGATTGATCTTGCCGTCACTGGTGATTTCGGGCAGAGAGCAGTTCAGTTTTGCTGCGAGGTTGGATTTGGCAAAATAGAGATTAAGTTCCACACATATTTTATAATTTTCGCAGAGGATATCCGCATAATCGCCGCAGTCACGGCAGAGTTCACGGATTATTCTTTCGATTTCCTCCTGTTCCTTGCCCTCAAGGATGCGTATATCGTTGTTTGCCTCAACGATAGCCATAGGTTCGATAAAAATTGTCTGACCGGTAGCTGATGTATCATGGACAAGACCGCTTATCTGTCCACGATATTCAGATTTTACAGGCAGAACGAATCTGCCGTCTCTCAGGGTTACGGAATTTTCCTGAAGATACTGCTGAGTGGTTTTATTTTTTATCATTTTATCCAGAGTTTCACGGAGCTGCATTCCGGCACGATTGATTTTCCGGCGGATAGCTGCAAGTTCCGGACTTGCGGCGTCGGCTATTTCGTTGTCGGAAATAATCGAACGCTCCAGTTTTTCAAGGAGCCAGTCATTAGGCTTGAGCTGTGAAAAGAGATAGCTGAGTTCTGTCTGGATATTTTCGCAGTGACCGTACCAGTCCGAAAGACCTTTTATCTGGCGGAGCATAGCCGCAATATCCATAAGGTCACGCAGTGAAATAACCGCTCCGGACTTAGCACGGGCGGCTGTTGAAGTTATATCCTTGAAATTGCCGAAAGGTGGAGTTCCGAATTGTACGGAAAGATTAAATGCCTGAGAAGTTTTAAGGCACTCATAGCGTGTCCGTTCCAGGTCGCAGTCAGGACGGAGAGCAAGAGCCATTTTTCTTGTTTCCTCATTGGAGGTAAGTTCTGCAAGCATTTCAAGAATTTTGTCAAGTTCGAGTGCTTTAAGATATTTGTTCATAGATCTTCCTTACATCCTTATAGTAGTTAAGTGTCTGAAAATTACGTTCAAGGTGAACGATAAGATAATTTTCCGTTATTGCTGCAAGGCTCATCATGGAGCTGTCAGAAATGCGGAAATTAAAAAGTCTGTTGAAATCTGCAAGAACGATATGCCGGACAGCGCTGAGTACAGGCAGTTTTATTTTTGTAAAATCCTTATCAACAGCGCCATCGAAGCAGTCAGCGCAGTAAAAGCAGCTGTTTTTTTCGCTGAAATAAAGGGTATCCGGCTCGTAAATCCCGCACATACGGCAGCCGACTATATCGGGAATAAAACCGATTTCAGACATAAGCCTGAGTTCAAAGACCGATTTAAGCAGCTGCTGATTTCTCTTACCATTTTCGAGGTAATGCAGTGTATTAAGAATAAGCCGCATGATCTCCGCTCCGCCGCACTCTTCATTTATGCAGAAAGTAAGAACTTCTGAAAAATATGAAGCAAGAGCGATCTTTGTAAGGGAATCACGCAGCCCATAGAAAATATGTATCGGTTCTGCACTGTTGAGATAATAGCGGCTGCCTCTTCGATCCATGCAGAATCTGGAATATGCGAAAAGCTGGGCGGAGCTTCTCGATTTTCCGCCGATTTTTCCTGCCCCTTTTGCAGAGACTTCAATAATTCCACTGTTTTTTGTGAGAACGTCAAGAAATTTATCATGTTCGCCCACAAGACGTTCCCGAAGAACTATTCCTTCTTGTATTATCATTTAATTTATCCTTGTATCTGAGATAGTCCTTGATAGTTCCGGTCTGAGTAAATTTATCCCATAAAGCATCTGACGACATATTTAATCCTCCGCATGAATTTCTTTGAATTTATTTTCTGCGGAAAGATTATAAATATTATCGGTAATTATTTCTCTGAAAGACCGAGAGTTCTGATAATTCCCTCACGGTTGCGCCAGTCCTCGTCCGTAATCTTCCACTGTTTTTCCGGCGTCTCC
>UQXS01000048.1 GCA_900545125.1 uncultured Ruminococcus sp. | reverse complement strand
AAATCGGGTATCAGAATGCAAATTCCTGTTTTTAAATTACGTTAGTGCGTATGGGATGTATTCCCCTTTGGCATTGGTGTAGGGAGAGGATCCCAATAAAAAAGTCAGATGTTTTCTTCATATGCCTTGCGGACGGCTATTGCCAGCTGATCGGCGCAGGATGTAGGTTTTCTGCCGCAAAGATTACCTTTGAGCTTGCTTTCGATCTCTTCCACCGTCATGCCGTCAACCAGTTTGGAAACAGCTTTGAGATTACCGTTGCATCCCCCTATAAAGGAAACGTTTGAAATAATATTTCCGTCAATATTGAAACTGATCTGCTGAGCGCAAACCATCGAAGGCTTGTATGTATATTTCATTTTTTACCTCCAAATTAAATCTTGTCCCAGTCCGGAACAATGCCTTCATTTGAAGAAAGCAGGGTGTAGTACTGGAGAATTTTTGTGGCATCCGAGCCTGTAATAATGCCGTCATGAGTTACGTCAGCTGCATGATTCTGATAGGTGCTGAATGTCAGAATCGGGCTATCGGAGGACGAAAGTAAAGTATATTCGACCAGTACCGTTGTTGCATCCGAACCGGTGATTATTCCGTCACAGGTAACATCGCCCTGCATAAGCCCCAGATGAAGCGTATAGTCCTTGTGGTTGATATAATTTCCGGCAACTCCGCCGGAAGAAAAACTGTCCGTAAGTTCGGCAGGTTCGACGGCAAAGGTATCGTCGGCGGCAAATGCGTATTCAAAATTGGTAAAGCTGTCAGGATTATCGTTCGGGTCATAAACCGTGAACGTATCGGTAATTTCTCCGGTTCTGCCGTACTGACCGCCCTCAAAAGAAACGGATAGATTATATGTACGGTAATCGTCATCTGTTTTGTCTCTGCCCTCGATGTCAAAT
Organism: uncultured Ruminococcus sp.; assembly: GCA_900545125.1. Classification (GTDB taxonomy): domain Bacteria; phylum Bacillota; class Clostridia; order Oscillospirales; family Ruminococcaceae; genus Ruminococcus. The sequence goes on along the minus strand of UQXS01000048.1, from coordinate 11,915 downwards.
ATGGCAGATTCGTCAGAACCCGATATATCGCTGCTGTAGTATGGCAATCCCTTTCCTTCCGGAGAGTCAAAAGTAATTTCCACGTGAGCCGTTACGCCGTCCGGAAGTTCGATAATTACTCTGCCATTCACGTCGTTTTCGTTGAAATTGTCATAAACAGGAGACTGACTGGCAGAATCTTCTGCGAATGATATAGTTCCTGCCGGCAAAGCCGTTATGACTGCTGCGGTAAAAAATGCCGCCGTTCTGTTTGATCTCATATATATCACTACTCTTTTCTTTTATTATAACTTTACATCAGCCGAAACAGCTTTTCCGCTGCTTACGGCAGTTATTGTTATTTTACCATTTTCGGGAATCTGCTGTTCCTGCGGCAGATAAAGGGAAAATCCACGGTCGCTTATTGCATCCTCACGGTCAAGGAGTTTGTCCTCAAAGCAGTTGAATGCTTTGAAAGTCCGTTCTCCGCAGCTAATGTAGATTTCTGTGAAACTGCCGCTGAAAAATTCCGGAGGAAGTTCGCCGAAAATATGCAGCATACCGCCGTTGGTTTCGGTTTCAGCAGTAATATCGTTACCGCTGTATTTATCAATGGAAATAATATTGTCCGGTTCGGCTTCCGGCGCAGGCATGATCGGTGCATATTTCTGGAGATCTCCGAGATTTCTTTCGACTATCTCAATGATTACTGTGCCGCCGCTGACAGTATACAGCTCATAGGGGACAAAACGTGAAAAATCGGCACTGCCAAAGCATTCTGCCATATAAGGAAGAATAGCCTCGCCGTAGGAATCACGGAACATTTTCAGGCTGCCGTCTTTTCCGCTGCATTTCGTTGTTATTGACATATCGTCAAGACGGCGGAAAGTTCTGCCGTAGGTGTAGGTAAACTGATAGTCGTTGTAGACCTGTGTATCCTTTGCGTCCTCTGCAGGATAGATCATCGCCGCAAGATCGCCGAGACGGGCATTATTTTTTGTGTACCATGAAGTTCCGGCAGGGCAGGATTCTTTGCCGAGCGCCGTCATAAGACTGACATGACCGACGTAAGCTCCCATATTGTTCCAGTGCGTATCGGTTTTGTGATACAGCGGAATGCCGGATTTTGTATTTCTCAGCGTCTCTTTCATATCGACCCAGTAGGATTTTCCTTTCAGGGCATCAGCAAGTCTGTCGTAGTTGCCGGGCTGACCGCTCTCGATGTAGTGAGACGGCATATATTGAGGATAAACGGAATTCTTGTTGGGAGCTGAGGTAAATACAAATTGTGCGCCGTTTTCTGCACAATAGCTGTTTATCATATCGAGATTATGGCTTATATTGGCGATAGAACGGTCGCTGAGAGTATTTATATGCAGATAGTCGTCAAGAGTTTCGCCGTAGTATAGCCAGCCGTCTTTTCCGGATATGACATCATCGTTCGGCGATGTTCCGAAAACAGCGGTCTTTATTCTGCCGTCCGCTGTAACCAGCTGCTGCCGGAAAGCGAAATGATCGGAAAAGTAATTTTCAAAGTCGTCAAAAAATCCGAAATTAAGATTGCCGTCCTCATCGGTCAGATGAGGAACATCGGCAGATTTTCTTTTTTCCTTGTCGGTATCGCTCTTTACAAACGGCATCAGCGCCGAGGGAACAAGACACATTCCTATAAAGGCAGCCGAATACATTGTATAAAGTAAGTTCTTTTTCATTATGCCGCCTCCTAAAACCTGAAATAAATGAACGGGTTGTATGATGACGACGAAAGTGTGACGATACAAAGTGCCAACAGACCAAGGGAAACGACATATGATGCGGTTTCAGTCACGCCGAAAGCTCTGGTATATCCGGAAGTTTTCAGCTTTTCGGCAGTGCCTCTGATTACCGGCAGCGAGAAGATAACTGCCGCAGCCAGCATTATGAGATACATTGGCGTAAGCTGACTCATGAACATGGTATATCCTGTTTTGCCGAAGTCGGGAGTGAACATTCTGCCGATAAACCGGCAGGCTTCACCCAGTGTGTCGGCACGGAAGAATACAAAGGCAATGATCGTAACGAACATCGTGTAGAAGTGTCTGAAGAATCGGGGGAGTTTTTGTATATTGATGATCCTTGCCGACTCCAGCAGCAGGAACGCTCCGTTCAGGAGTCCCCAGACGATAAAATTCAGGCTTGCGCCGTGCCAGAGTCCCGTACAGAAGAACACGATTATCCTGTTGACAGCTGTCCGGAATTTTCCTTTTCTGTTGCCGCCAAGAGGAATATAGAGGTATTCCTTGAACCATGTGGAAACGGAAATATGCCACCGCCGCCAGAATTCCTGAATACTCTGGGAAATATATGGGTAATTGAAATTCTCACGGAAATCAAAACCGAACATTGCTCCCAGACCGATAGCCATATCGCTGTATCCGCTGAAATCGAAGTATATCTGGAACAGATAAGAAACCGCACCAAGCCATGCGAGGGGAAGTGTCAGTTCCGCCGTATCAAGACCGTAAACATAATCGGCGGCAAGAGCCATTGTGTTGGCAATAAGAATCTTTTTTGAAAGTCCGGTTATAAAACGTCTGATACCCTGAGCTGTGCGTTCGGGAGTGGATTTCCGCTGGTCAATCTGATGTGCAAAATCGTAGTATTTTACAATAGGACCGGCAACGAGCTGCGGGAAAAATGTTATGTAAAGAGCCAGTTTATACAGATTGTTCTGTATATATCTCGGTTCTTTGTAAGCGTCAATGACATATGACATAGCCTGAAAAGTGTAGAATGATATACCTATAGGCAGGGCAATATGCGGTATTGAGATGCTTACAAACGGGAGCTTGTTAAGCATTTCTGCGCCGAATCCGGCGTATTTGAAGATGCCCAGCATAAGTAGATTGGCAGTTACCGCAAGTCCTAAAACGGGCTTGCGGAACTTGTTTCTTTTTTTCATGGCAAGACCGAAAAAATAGTTCATGAAGATAGATATTATCATGATAACAACGGCTTTCGGTTCGCCGTAGGTATAAAATGCTATGCTGAAAACAAGCAGCAGAATGTTTTTGGCAGTGATTGCCGGGATGATCCTGTAGAGGATATACACCGACGTCAGAAATATAAAAAGGAATACAGGACTGCTGAAAACCAAAACAGTTCCTCCTTATACGGCGATGTAGTACTGAATACCGGAAACAGTGTCGCCGGTATAATCAATCCAGAGTTCCTTGCTTCCGTCCTGATAGCATACGGAGTTAGGGTCGCCCGTACCTGCGCCGTATGCTGCCACAACATCTGCTCTTGAGCTGCCTATAGTGATTCCGCCGGCAGCAGAGCATACATCTTCATTTATCGTGATGCTGAAAATATATTCAACTCCGCCGTCAACGTAGCAGTCTATAGTGATTTCCGGACTTCTGTACGATACAACGTCATAATTTCCGGTCACGCATCCTGCGCCGCTTCCTTTTGTGAACTGTACCGGAAGCTGCGAAATGAACGGAGCAGCATCGGACTGGAGACTGTCGAAGCTGAACTCTACATTTACAGGCGGCTCAGTGGGAGGATCGGTAGGAGGATCGGTAGGAGGATCAGTGGGTGGATCTGTCGGTTCAGGTGTCGGCTCAGGGGGAGTCTGCGGATCCGGATTATCCGGTTCGGGCTCAGCCTGCGTCGGATCGGGTGCATCCGGAGAAGCCGTTGTGTGAGTAGAATTATTTGGTTTTGCGGAATATCCTTTTTTTGTGGTCGTTTCCCCCTCCTTGGTCGAAACGGCAGATGTTGTAACAGATGTGGTGACAGCCTTATCACTGCTGTCCTCTGATGATGAGGCAATTTCACTTGTTGCCGTATTGATATCGAGAGCAACGTCCGAACTTTCTTTATCTACTTTTCCGCAGGCAGCTGCTGAAAGTGCAAGAAATGCGGCTGCTGCGATAAACATTGTTTTTTTGTTCATTTTTAAAACCTCCGGTTATTTTCTGAAGTCAGCGTTGATGTACTGCTTAAATTCGTATGTAAGTGATTTGAGGTATGCGTCGGTGACATTGGCAAATCCGTTGCAGGTGTCATAATTTGTCCATACGCCGTTGATGTATACCTGATTCCAGTAATGTTCTCCCGTACCTGTGCCGGTGCCGTAAACGATCCTTGAACGGAGACCTGCCTCCTGGAAGAGAACATCGGTAATAGCCGCAAAATAGTAGCAGACGATATTTCTGTTGTTCATGGCATAATTAGCGAAATAGCTCCAGCCCATAGCCTGAATCTGTGCAAGTGATCTTGTTGCTTCAATGTAGCTGTATCTGTTATGGCTTCTTACGTAGTTAAAAACAGCATCGGGAGTTTTTCCTATAGTAGCGATAATGGATGCGGCTTTTTTCTGGACATCCGACATAGGTGTAGCAACACCGTCTCCGCCGAGATTGTAGCCGTCTATACGGATGCTCTTTGCCATTTTGCCGTCGCTGTAGAAGTAATATTTTTTGCTGTTGATAGTCTGCCATCCTGTCAGCATTTTTCCGTCTGAGCCGAAGTAGTAAGTACCGTCGTCAAGAGTCTGGAAACCCGTCTGAACAGAACCGTCGGCAGCAAGATAGTATTTGCTTCCCTCGATGATCTGCCGTCCGGTGAGCATAACGCAGTCACTGTTGAAGTAGTATGTTTTTCCGGCTATGGATGCCCAGCCCTTTGCGGCAGAACCGTCGGATGTGAAGAAGTATCTATTGCCATTTTCAGTCTGCCAGCCGAGCTGCATTATGCCGTCGCTGCCGAACAGATAAGTTTTATCTTCGATGACCTGAAGTCCGGTAAGAGCCGCACCGTCTTCGCCGAAACAGTATTTGTTTCCGCCGACGATGTATCTTCCCGTAAGCATAATACCTTCGTCGCTGAAATAGTATATCTTATCTTCAATGGTCTGGAGACCTGTGAGAGCTGCACCGTCTTCGCCGAAGCAGTACTTGTTGCCGCCGACGATATATTTTCCTTTAAGCATAACGCCGTCGCTGCCGAAATAGTATAATTTTCCGTCAATAGATGTAAGATCCGTGGCAGCGGTGTAGTTTTCGTCAAAATAGTACATATCATCTCCGACAGCCTTCCAGCCTGTTTCAGCCGCACCGTTCTCTTTGCTGAAATAATATGTTTTTCCGTTGATATTCTGTATGCCGGATACCATTTCGCAATTGTCGTCGAAGCAGTAGAGTTCGTTGTCTACCGTAAAAATACCGGTCATAAGCAGTCCGTCCTCGCCGGCGTAGTATTTTTTGCCGTCCGATTCCAGCCAGCCGTAAAGAAGCCGGCCCTTGTCGAAGCCGTATTTCATGCCGTCCACATCTGCAATGCCGGTAATGACCGAGCCGTCGCTGTTGATATAGTAAAGCTGACCGGAAACGCTCTGCCAGCCCGTGCCTACCGTTCCGTCAGATTCGATATTGTACGGAACTTCGCCGATAACGATATTTTCCGTCTGTACTTTTCCGTCCTCATTTATATAGAAGCAGTCGCCGCCGTATACGGTAAAGCCCGTTTCCGTTATAACCGAACCATATTCGTCGGCAATATATGTATTATTATCGCTGTCTGTAAATTTTCCGGATGCTTTTCCTGTGCCGGGAGCAACATAGTATTTCTGACCGTAATAGTCTATCCAGCCTGTAACGGATTTTCCTGTCTGCGGATCAAAATAGCATCTCTGACCGTTGACTGTGCGCCAGCCTGTTTTCAGTACTCCGTTGGCGGAGAAAAGATAATACTGACCGTCGATGATCTCTTCGCCGGTGACGTATTCTCCGTCAGCGCCATAGTAATAGATTCTTCCGTCGCTGTCCGTGAACCATTCTGATACAGCGGTGATTTCGTTGTCTGCTGCCGATGCTGAAAAAGGGAGAGCCGCACATAACCCGGCTGCTGCCAGTACAGGGCAGAGAATTAATTTACTTTGTTTTTTCATATTCTATCTCCATAAGCCGTTTCCGGCTTCCGCACTTAACGGGAGCGGATTCCGTATTTGTCACAAGGGATAATGTTTATTATACTTAGAACTTGTTCTTGTAATATAACATTATCCGAACCGTTATTGTGACATTGCCTCAAAATAATTATATCAAAAAAGATCGTTTACTTCAACTGTTTTTTCAAACTTTTGCAATTTTTTTGCCTTATTTCAATGTCATATATATCGGATACGGCGATTTTTGTTCCGTCTTCAAAGATAAGGATTTTATCATATTCATTGAACGTTCTTATACACCCGGTATATTCTGCATATCTGCCGCCGGATTTTCTGGTATCCGGAATAAAATATACGGCATGGATAAGCGGATGAAAGCTTATATTTTCCAGTATCTCCATCATAGTGCGGTCAAGCAGGGCTGCTTTTTCCTCATCCGGAACAATGCGTCGGTTTGTAAGACGTCCGGCTTCTTCAACCGCATCCTCGTAACCTGTAAGCGCCGCAAAAGGTGAAAACTGCGCAGCTCTGTCATGACGTGACATTTGAGGATGTGTCTCTGAAACGTGATGGGGCATATCAATAATATCGTCATACTTGTTCCGGATGTCAGTCATGCCTTATGACCTCCTATCTGTCTGTTGCGTTCGATGGCTGTAGCCCCCTCCTGAAGATTCATTCCCTTGACGATTGCGTTTTTTCCATATTTTTTCTTTATATCCAGAATCGCCTGCTGTCTGCGCTTTTCACGCTCCAGAACTTCTTTTTCCTTTTGGCGTTGGAGTTCAGCTGCTTCGTGATCCGTAAAAAAGTCAAGCTGCTCATAATGTTCGTTTTCCGGAATGTTCCTTTCGCTTATAACGTGATTTGCAACAATGCAGATCCGCCGTGTCAGAAGATTTCTATTCATGATACGCTTGTACAGCTTCAATGCGGCATCTGTAATAAGCCGTGTTGATGAAGTGTAGGAATCCAGATTTATTGAGCCGTGAGCGTGTTTCGGAATTTTTCTGCCGTAGCGGTCGGCAGAGATTTTCCCGTTGAATTTATCCATTATTTCTTTGTTTTTCAGATTAGATGTATCGTATCCTACAGTAAGTACTATCTGGTTTGTCACCAGACCTTTGTCGACAAGGTCGAGGACGAGCAGATCTGCCATTTCACGGACAATAAGTTCGGTATGGACGTAATCGCACGGCTGCTGCATGACCTGTCCGGAACTGATGCTGTTATTCTCCGGAGAATAGTTTTTTATGTCAGCGATAGTGCAGGGCTCCCAGCCCCATGCGTGATCTATGAGAAGCTCCGCATTGATGCCGAACAGTTTGTAGAGGTAGTCCTCGGATTCAAGAGAAAAACGGGCAATATCCCCCATTGTGAAAAGACCGGCGGATTCCAGCTTTTCCGAATAGCCTCTTCCCACACGCCAGAAGTCGGTAAGGGGACGGTGATCCCACAGAATACGCCGGTAGGACATTTCGTCAAGTTCGGCTATGCGCACGCCGTCCTCATCAGCAGGCATACGTTTGGCTACGATATCCATGGCAATCTTGCATAGATACATATTTGTACCTATTCCGGCAGTGGCAGTTATGCCGGTAGATGCGAGAATGTCACGGATTATTGTCATTGTGAATTCATGAGCAGTCATTCCGTATGTGGGAAGATAAGATGTAGCGTCGATGAATACCTCATCAATGGAGTATACGTGTATATCTTCGGGAGCAGCATATTTCAGGTAAAGTTCGTATATTTGTGTACTTATCTCCATATAATGCGCCATCTGAGGGGGCGCAATAATGAAATCCGCTGCCATGCCGGGATTATTGTGCAGAATATCGGAATCATCTGTTTTTCCAATAAATTCCGCACGCCGATTGCCGGAAATATTTCTGTATTCTTTCAGGCGCAATGTATTTACATATTCAACTTTCTGTATTACTTCAAAAAGTCTTGCTCTGCCGGGAATACCAAAAGATTTGAGAGACGGTGAGACTGCAAGGCATATGGTTTTTTCGGTGCGGTTGGAATCAGCAACAACAAGATTAGTCGTCAGAGGATTCCGCCCACGTTCAACACATTCTGCGGAAGCGTAGAACGATTTGAGATCTATTGCAATATATGTGTGTTCTTTCATTTGCAGCTCTCCGTTCTTTGATATGGTATAATAAAATTATAGACCATATATTCTGAAATGTCAATGGCTGAGACATAAATACATCATTTTACAGAACGGCTGTCTGATACTTGACACGTGACAATAAATGTGCTATAATTCGTTAAAAGGACATATTTTTCCATATTTTTCCATTTTTTACGAAAAGAGTGATAGCAGTTATGAATAAGAGCAGACTGACTGTTTTCATTTTTGTTCTCGTTCTTATTGCATTTATTACTGCCGTTTTAATCAGTGAGAGTACGGTCAGAAATCGTACTCAGTGTGTCACTGTTATACACTCTGCGGAAAACGCTGCTGCGACAACATCGAAGACTGATACAGCAAAGGCAGCTACGGAAACCAGGACAATCCCGAAAGTCAGTGACACTGCAGCAACAGTGCCTTCAGCGCCAATTACCGATAACATCACAGATGTTCCGGAAACGCTGTATGTAAATATCAATACAGCCGATTCGGAAGAACTTGTGAAACTACCGGGTATCGGAGAAGTTCTTGCAGAAAGAATAATTGAATATCGTGATTCAACAGGGGATTTCAGAAATATTGAAGAAATTATGCTTGTAAACGGAATAGGGGAGAGCATTTTCTCGGAAATTCGTGAGAATATTTATGTAGATAATCCGGTTTATGATACGGAAATGGTTTCAGAACCGGAACAGTACATCGAACCTGCGGATGAATTTCCGGAAGAGGAAGAAGTTCCGGAAGAGGAAACGGAAAATGCCGGTCTGACTCTTGAGGAGGCAGCTCCGATCAATCTGAATACGGCAGATGTTGAAATGCTTATGCTTCTTCCCTATATCACGGAGGAATATGCATTAAAAATCATTGAATTGCGTGAGTTGATCGGAGGCTTTAGTCATCCCTATGAAATTTATTACATTGAAGTTCTTGAACAGCAGCAAGTGAACGAGATAGTGCAATATGTTACGGTTGATCCATGACCGCATATCCGTTGTAATCGTTAAAAACACGATAGACATCCGGATATTTATGTTTAGTCCGTATAGGTTTAAGATTCGTGTCCGTAAAGCAGTGGGAAGAATGTCCTTCTGCACAAAGAAGTCCGCTTTCACGGCTGATTATGCGGTAATCCAGTTCAAGAGTTACGCCGTTGAATTTGGTTATTCTGGGGTATACGGAGAATTCCTCATCAAATCTCAAAGGCGATCTGTATCGGCATTCGGCGGATAACACTGGTATGAGGATTCCAAGAGCCTCGATTTTTTCCATTGGCATTCCTGCCTGCATCAGGAAGGAAACACGGCTTTCTTCAAAAATGCGGATGTAATTTGAATGATGCATGATTCCCATTTTATCGGTTTCGTAGTAGTATACTCTGCGCTGATATGGTTTTATTATGTTCATTTTTATCTTCCTTTCGTTTTCAGGCAAGTAAGTCTGACGGCTTTGCCAGGTGCTGTCTTAGTTGTTATTTCTGTCAATAAACTGGCAATCAGATTGAATTAATACAATTATAATTATTGCATGAAATTAAAAATATGTCAAGTTAAAATATAAATATTTATTTTTTCTATTGACAATATGATGCACTTATGATATAATTATTATCGTTGAGTGATAACATAGGGGTATAGCTCAGTTGGTAGAGCAGCGGTCTCCAAAACCGCGTGCCGAGGGTTCAAGTCCTTCTGCCCCTGCCATTTTTAAAAGCTCTGTATTTAGCGAAAAAGTGCTAAATACAGAGCTTTTTTCATGATTCATTATAGTTTTAACTGCATAAAAAGCAGTTGAAAACGCATTAAAAACATTCAAAACCGAATGAATGTCACATGAATTGTCACACGAAATAATGCGGTTAGTGATATTTAAACTACTTAAAAAGCATCTATGTATAATAGTTGTCGAATTGACTTCACTCAAAGTTTATCACACTGCATTCAAGAAATCACCTTGCAACCGTTGTATTTATATGATTGAGACTGTATATCAATTTGCTGATAAAAGTATTCGTAAAAGCAGAGAATATCAAACATAACAAATCTCCTGTTACAATATAAATAGTCGGTAAAACCATGACGTGCCAGCCATGGTTTACACGCACTCATTTCTGAGCTACAATGAAAGCAGTGATTGGAATGACGCTCACCTCCTTGGGACAAAGCGCCCGTATTTAAGACTGTCATCCATGCTTTCATTGCAGTGTTCGTTTTTGCAGGTTGAGCCACCATATTGGTGCGTTCGTGTCACACAACAGATTGAATAGGTAATGAGAAAAAGCGTGGTATCCGATTACAAATTCAAACAGGAGTGATGTTTAATGAACGCAGTAGGTATCGATGTTTCCAAAGGCAAAAGCACTGTTGCAGTACTCAGACCATTCGGAGAAGTGATGGCTTCACCTTTTGATGTTATTCATAACGACAATGACCTGAACCGCCTTGTTGCGCTTATACGATCATTGCCGGGTGAATCAAAGGTTGTTATGGAGTACACCGGTACATATTTTGAACCAATAGCACAATATCTCCATAACAACGGTATATTTGTTTCCGTAGTCAATGCCCTCTTAGTTCATGACTATGGCGGAAACTCTTTAAGAAAGGTCAAGACGGACAAGAAAGACGCTTTGAAGCTTGCCTACTATGCTCTTGACCGCTGGACTGAACTTGAAGAATATGTTCCTGCCGATGAACAGCGTAAAACATTAAAGATGCTCAACAGGCAGTATAATCAATCCAATAAAATTCAGACCATGATGAAAAACAATCTTATCTCGCTGACCGATTCCGTATTTCCGGGTATTAATAAACTCTTTACATCACCGGAAAGGCAGTCTGACGGACACGAGAAGTGGGTGGATTTTTTAAATGCTTTTCCTCATAAAGACTGTATTGCCGAACTTTATTTATCTGTTTTCAAGACAAAATACAAAAGCTGGTGTAAGAAAAACAAATACAACTATTCTGATTCAAAAGCAGAAGAAATACATGCTTTCGCAAAGTCAATTATCGCTGTTCTACCGCTGAATGACAGCGTGAAATTACTTGTTACTCACTCTGTTATGCAGCTTAACGCCATTCTGGAAACTGCGTCTTCTATTCGAAAAGAAATGGACAGAATTGCTTCTTCACTTCCGGAATACGAAACTGTAATGGCAATGTACGGTGTTGGCAAGGTGTATGGTTCTCAGCTCATAGCTGAGATCGGGGATACTCGACGATTCAGAAACAGGCGTGCAATTACAGCCTTCGCTGGTCTGGATGCTCCGCCGTATCAATCGGGACAACTTGACATCACTTCAAGGCACATTTCCAAACGTGGATCATCTGCTCTCAGAAAAGTTCTTTTTCAGATAACTGAAGTGTATATCCTTAACAAACCGGCAGATGAACCGGTGTATCAGTTTATCGATAAGAAACGTTCCGAAGGCAAGCATTATTACTCTTACAGGATCGCCGCTGCAAACAAATTTCTGAGGATCTATTATGCAAAAGTAAATCAGGTTTTGAATTCTCAATAACTTCTCACTTTATCTCCTCATCAGGATTAGGCTGCTTCAAAATTTTTTTGCATGAAGCGGTCTTTTTGTCATGCCTTTTTTATCATTGTGAATTATTTGTAAATTCAGCTCTTTAGCGCTTGACTTTTATTTGCAGGTCTTAAATATTAAACAAGTTAGCGTTTGTAAAAGTATCAAAGTATTTTACAAACATTCGTAAAATACTATTGACTTTTGCGAATAAAACGTGTATAATAAATATAAGGAGGGATATATTATGATTTACGGGTATGCAAGAGTTAGGATTCTTAAAGAAATAACTTGATATTCAAAACGGACTATGATATAATACAGAT
>UQXS01000047.1 GCA_900545125.1 uncultured Ruminococcus sp. | reverse complement strand
CCATATCTATGAAAAAAAGCCAAGCAAAAACTTGACTTTTTCGACAGACTGAAAGCTCCCGTTATTTCGGGAGCTTTTCTATACCGTTTCAAAAAACTTCAAAAACCCTTGAAAAACAGGGAAAAGAGTGATATAATAGAGAGAAGCAGAATGTTGAAAAGATATATAAAGTTGCACCAAATAGAAGTTTGGTGCAACTTTAGAAAGGAACGCATCTAAATGAACAAATACAATATTCCTGACAATCCTGATTTTTTAAACGATTACTTAGTTCACCTGAAACTTGTAAAACTGTTATCCGAACGAACAATTGAGGAATATTATTTTGATATTCGTTTGTTTTTGAAGTATTATTGCATGATGCATTCTGATTCGGCAGATGATATCAGCAATGTAGATATAAGTGGATTTCCGCCGGACGCTTTAAAAAAAATTACGGTTTCAGATATCTACGGTTTTATTTTTTATGCTTCTGATGAGCGCAGCAATTCTGATAAAGCACGCTACCGAAAAATTTCTTCGCTGAGAAGCTTTTTTAAATATCTTGAAAAGGTTGCAAATATTATAGAAAAAGATCCATGCAAAGATCTTGATATTCCTGTTCCTAAAGCTGCACTTCCAAAATTTCTTTCTCTGAATGAAAGTTTACGACTGCTGGAAGTATCTGATCGTTCTGATTCTGAACGTGATTACTGCATTTTAACTATTTTCCTTAACTGCGGTATACGTCTAAGCGAACTGGTCGGAATAAATATTTCTGATATTGATTTCTATGAAAATAGAATGAAAGTTCTTGGAAAAGGCAATAAAGAGCGAATGATTTATCTTAATGCTGCTTGCATTGATGCATTGAACAAATATCTCGAAGTACGGAAAAATAACAAAAAAGCTGCTGACGAACCGGCTCTCTTTATCAGCAATCAAAACAAACGTATTTCAAAACGACGTGTGCAGCAGATCGTGGAAAGTAATCTTATTGCTGCTGGTCTGGATGGAAAGGGTATCACCACGCATAAACTCCGCCATACGGCAGCAACTCTGATGTATCAGTATGGAGATGCAGATGTTCTTACTCTTAAAGAACTTCTTGGTCATGCAAGTGTTTCTACAACAGAAATTTATACTCATTTAAACGATGAATCCGTTCGTAATGCAGTTGAATCGAACCCCCTGTCACGTGTAAAATCTACAGAAAAAAAATAATTTGCCAATATTGTTGCAAAAAAAATTAAGATGTAGTATAATAAATAGGAAAGAGATTTATAATTATTATAATGTGGGATCAATTTATTTACGGAGGTAGCACTATATGTGTGGAATCGTTGGTTTTACTAACAGTATTGATAATTCAAATGAAGTAATCAAAAAAATGATGGACAGAATAAGGCATCGTGGCCCTGATGCTGAAGGAAAGTACGTTGACGGAGATATTGCTCTTGGTCACAGAAGGCTTAGTATAATTGATATCAGTTCTCAGGGTGACCAGCCTATTTTTAATGAGGACGGATCATTGGTAATTGTCTTTAACGGAGAAATTTATAACTATATGGAGATACGTGAGAAACTTGTTCAGTCCGGGCATAGTTTTTCGACCAACACTGATACTGAGGTTCTTATCCACGGTTATGAAGAATTCGGTGAAAAAATTCTGAATATGCTGCGTGGAATGTTTGCTTTCGTTATCTGGGACAAAAAGAAAAAAGAACTATTCGGTGCACGTGATTTCTTTGGAATAAAACCGATGTATTACGCTGTAATGAACGGAACTTTCATGTTCGGCTCTGAAATAAAGAGCTTTCTTGAACATCCGGCATTCAAAAAGGAACTTAATACCGAAGCGCTTGAAAATTATCTCACATTTCAGTACTCCCCTACCCCGGAAACTTTTTTTAAAAATGTTTACAAGTTACAGCCGGCTCATTATTTTCGCCTGAAAGGCGGAAAACTCGAAATAAAGCGATACTGGGACATTGAATTCAATGCTGATGAAAAACCTACTCTTGACGACTGGGTAAAAAGAATTTCCGATACATTCCATGATTCTGTAAAGGCACATAAAATAGCAGATGTTGAGGTTGGTTCTTTTCTGTCCAGCGGTGTGGATTCAAGCTATGTCGCAGCTGTTGCTGATGTCGATAAGACATTTACCGTTGGTTTCGGAGAAGATGAAAAATATAACGAGATCGGATTCGCAAAGAATTTTTCAAAGGCTATCGGCAAGGAGAATACAAGCAGGGTCATATCCCCTGACGACTACTGGAACAGCATCCCTATGATACAGTATCATATGGACGAACCACTGGCAGATCCGTCTGCTGTAGCTCTTTGGTTTGTATGCAATATTGCTCACGAAAAACTTAAAGTTGTGCTTTCCGGTGAGGGCGCAGATGAAATTTTTGGCGGCTATAATGTCTACAGCGATCCTGATGGCACTGTTTATGACAGGCTGCCAAGATGCGTGAAACGTGGCATCGGCAATATTGCAGCTAAACTTCCGGCTAAAAGAGGCGTTAATTTCTTTGTGCGCAAAGGCAGAGATGTTGAGGAACGCTTTATCGGAAATGCATATATGTTTACTCCGGAGCAGCGAAAAGAACTTCTTAAAATAAAGACTGACGCTCCCGCCCCGAATGTTATCACCAGACCTTATTACAATAAAGTAAAAGGGATGGATGATGTTACAAAAATGCAGTATCTTGACCTGCATATGTGGATGTCCGGCGATATTTTGCTGAAGGCTGACAAAATGAGCATGGCAAATTCACTTGAACTCAGAGTTCCCTTTCTGGATAAGGAAGTTATGACTCTTGCGGAAAAGATTCCCACGAGATACAGAGTTACTCACGACAAAGGAACTAATGAGACAAAATATATAACAAAATATGCTATGAGACTTGCAGCCAAAAAAGATACTCCCAGCGAGACATCAAAAACAGCAGCCAAGAAAAAACTCGGTTTTCCCGTGCCTATCAGAGTATGGCTTCGTGAAGAAAAATATTACAATATCGTCCGCAGTATGTTTGAAAGCGAAAATTCACGAAAATTTTTTAATACCACTCCCCTGCTCCGGCTTCTGGACGATCACAGGAACGGAAAAGCTGACAACAGCCGCAAGATATGGACGGTATATGCCTTTCTGGTGTGGTATATGGTTTACTTTGATAATAACGGAAAATATTGACAAAGGTTCTAAAATAACGGAGGTTTAATTATGCAGTCACAGTATCAGCATCTTATTGATTTAAGCGATTATCCCGTATCATGGTGGAAAAAAGTTGTGGAACTCGGTGAGGAAATAAAAAATGATCCCGGCAGATTTGCCCACGAATGCGATGGAAAAATTATGGCAACACTTTTCTATGAGCCTTCGACAAGGACGCAGATGTCTTTTCAGACAGCTATGATACGTCTTGGCGGTCAGATAATTGGCTTTGATAATCCTGCCAATTCATCTGTGGCAAAGGGAGAAACAATTAAAGATACCACAAAGATCGTCAGCAGCTATGCCGATGTACTGGTCATTCGTCATCCGGTGGCTGGTGCGGCAAAAGCAGCTTCACTTTCGGCTGACTGCTCGGTTATCAATGCAGGTGACGGCGGTCATCTGCATCCGACACAAACACTTACCGATCTTCTTACGCTTAAAATAGAGAAAAAACGACTTTCAAATCTTACTATCGGTATGTGCGGCGATCTTCTGAACGGAAGAACTGTCCATTCGCTTTGCAAAGCCATGAGTATGTTTGAGGGAAACAGATTTGTTTTTATTTCTACGCCTGAACTGATGATGCCGGCTTATATAAAAGATATTATTAAGGCAAACGGCAGTACATTTATTGAGGTAAATACCCTTGAAGAAGCTCTTCCGCAGCTTGATGTGCTGTATATGACAAGAATTCAACAGGAAAGGTTTGCAAGTCAGGAAGAATATCTTGCTCAGAAGAATACATATGTCCTCGACCGCCGCAAAATGCTTTCCGCAAAACGTGATATGATCGTTATGCATCCGCTGCCAAGGGTCGATGAAATTACTGTTGATGTTGACGACGACTACAGAGCAAAGTATTTCGATCAGGCAAAATACGGAGTTTTTGCACGTATGGCACTTATCCTGACCATCATCAACGATAAAAAGACTTCCGAAACGTTAAAAGGAAAAATATATCCGGGCGTAAGATGCGGAAATCCGAAATGCATTACTAATCATGAAACGTATCTTCCTGCCAGTTTCCGTTTTACCGGTGATGAAACTCTGCTTGAATGCGAGTACTGCGATGAAAGAAAATTGATCTGATAATTTTAATAAAAAGGATGTGAAAATATGAAGCAGTTAAAGCTGATCGGTGTATGTCTCTCAACTATAAATGAGGAGGATCGTTTTAATTTCATTTGTGGATTGAATAAATATGCCGTTCTTAGCGGATACAGGCTTCTCGTTTTCAATTCCTGCGCTGATTTGTACGAACAGAGTACTGCAAACAATGAAGGATCATCATCAGTTTTCAGGCTTATACCTTATGACAGACTTTCCGCACTTATTATATTTCCTAATATAATGTATAATACGGGCATTGTTGTTGAAGTCGTCAGAAACTGTAATGAGCACGGCGTTCCTGTTATTTCTATTGATAAAGAAATGCCGGGATGTATTTCATTTGCCTTTTCAAATGCTGATATATTTGAAAAACTCTGCCGTCACGTTATTGAGGATCATGGCGCAAGAAAACTTTTTATGATCGCAGGATTCAGAAATAATGTTTATTCCGAAGAACGTATAGCTGCTTTCAGAATTGCCCTGGAAAAAAATGATATTAAGTTTGAACCGAACAATATTGGCTATGGCTGCTTCTGGGAACAGCCTACACTTGAAATTCTGAAAAAATGGTTCATTGAGGAAAAACGTGACATTCCTGATGCTATAATTTGTGCCAATGATTTTATGGCTATAACAGCAAGCGGATTTCTTCAGGAAATGGGAGTAAAGATTCCAGAAGACTGTATAATCACTGGCTTCGACGGCATAAAACAAACGGAATATCTTCCGCCAAATATTACAACGTGTAAACAGGACTTTGAAAAAATGGGAAGAATGATAACCGATACGATTTTAAGGCTCGACAAAGGTGAAAAAATCAGCGGTTCTTTTATAGTCAATTTTAATATTATTTATTCTCAGTCCTGCGGATGTTCCGGAGCAAATAGTAAAAATATCAACAATTCTGTCCGTGCTCTTATGTCTGAATTAAGGCTTTCCGATGAGAGACAGAAAATGGTATGTTCCGCTCAGGATACCGTTCCCCGAATAGCTGATATAGATTTTCTCCCACGGATGCTTATGGATAAATTCCGCTTTGATACCTGTATTTTCGCCCTTAACGAAAATATCTTTTCCCCTCCTGATTTTGGAAACTGCTATAAAGGGGATCTATGTTTCAGCAAACAAATTGATATACTCTTCCACAGATATAACAATACAGAATATGAACAATGCAAAATACCACTTAGCAAACTTATACCAAGATATGATCTTATGATGGAAAAAACTGATCCTATTATCGTCTGTTGTTCCAATTTTACTGATATGGTAATGGGCTACTGCGTTTTTCAGCCTGAGACCAGTATATCTGAATACGATAAAATGCACAGTATAATGAGCACTATTGGTTCTGCCCTTGGAAACTTTCACAGCCGTATGCAAATCAGAAGCATGAATAAAGAACTTATCGCTGCCAATGCAGAATTGCGTAAGCTCTCACAGAGAGACTTTATGACGGGACTTTTTAATCGCCGAGGTTTTTTTGACAAACTGAGCAAAAGTCTTTCAGATAAAAAGAGCTGCGGAAATACACTGATAATTATTTCTGCTGACCTTGATGGACTTAAATATATCAACGACAATTTCGGACATAGTGAGGGTGATAATGCAATAATCACTGTTGGTAAAGCTCTTCTTAGCAGTTCTCTTCACAGTGAAATATGTGCACGATTCGGCGGCGATGAATTCTGTGTTGCTGCAATAATTGATAACCGAAATTCAGACATTTTTTTCATGGATTTTAAAAAACGTTTTCTTGATTTTCTTAATGATTACAACTGCAAATCAGGCAAGCCATATATCGTTAAGGCAAGTATAGGATATAATGCAGAAATTATTACTGATAAGCTTAATACTCTTGAATTGATAAATACAGCTGACGAAAATATGTATAATTATAAAATTAAAAACAAAGCCGACAGATAAAGACATTGATTTTTTCAGAGTATCAACTATCAATTATATCTGACACTTGCAACTATGTATTATGATGTGATTTTTCGTTATATATTATAACTGTTCGAGAAGCCTGAAAATCTCTTTCTTTTGAGCAAGTCCATCAGAAAATGCGGTTGCGCCTCCGGCAGCGGTTCCGAGCTTTAATGCGTATTCATAATCTCTTGATCCACAGCCTGCAATGAATCCGGCAACCATTGAATCACCTGCCCCTACAGAATTTTTAACATTCCCCATGCAAACTCCGAAAATATGGGTTCTTCCGTCTTCGTCAAGAAGTACCGAACCGTCAGCAGCCATTGATACAAGAACGTTCACTGCACCCATTTTCTTTAATTTACCGGCATATTTTATGATATCGTCCGTTGATCTGATCTTTACGCCGAACATTTCTTCAAGTTCAAAATTGTTTGGCTTGACAAGAAAAGGTTTGTGCTTTAAAACATTCAGCATAAGATTTTTTGCCGCATCTACAACGATCTTTACATTTCTTCCGCTGATATGCTCAATGATCTTATCATAAATATCTGCCGGAAGCGAAGACGGAACGCTTCCGGCAAGTACGACCATATCGCCGTCTTTAATATTATCAAGCTTTTGGAAAAATTCGTCGATTTTTTCCTGTGATATCTCCGGGCCGCAGCCATTCAGTTCCGTTTCGGTGCCGGATTTGATTTTTACATTGATACGTGAAAAGCCGTTGTCAAGATGCACGAAATCCGCAGTGATATAATCTCCGGAAATCCCCTTTTCAATTGCTTCTCCAGTGAAACCGGCTGTAAATCCGAGTGCTGTTGATGAAATTCCAAATTCAGCAAGTACAAGAGAAACGTTAATCCCCTTTCCACCAAAATATATTTCTTCATGTACGGCACGATTGACCATTCCTGTATTTATTTTATCTGCATAAACGATATAGTCTATTGCCGGATTAAAAGTTATTGTGTAAATCATTTTTTTATCCCCCTGATTTTCTGGAATCTGACTTCAGTAAGATTGAGCAGAACAAGTTGATTTCAGATGAAAATTTTTTCTGCAAGCTGTCTCAGATCCAAAACAGCCTTTTCTATATTATTAGCACCAAATATCGCTGAAACTACTGCGATACCATCCACGCCGGTTCCGCAAAGCTGAGACATATTATCCTTTGTGATACCGCCAATGGCAACTGTCGGGATATTGACTGCCGCAGTGATTGCTTTAAGCTTTTCCGGTGTCATCCGACATACATTTGTTTTTGTAGAAGTCGGAAAAACTGCTCCGATACCCAGATAATCGGCACCGCTTTGCATGGCATACACCGCTTCTTCAACTGTATGGACGGATGCACCTATTATCATATTATTTCCTACATAACGACGCACCTCGGTAATCTTCATATCATCCTGACCGACATGAATGCCGTCAGCTTTACACGCTGCCGCAATATCTACATTGTCATTGATTATAAGCGGAACATTATATGCATCACAAAGCTTTTTAAAAGCCTTTGCTTCTTCAAGAAATGATTGGTGATCAAGCTCTTTTTCACGAAGCTGCAAACAGGTCATACCGTTTTTCAAGGCTATCTCCGCTTGCTCGATCAAGGACATTTTATCTGTCCATTTTCTGTCTGTAACACCATAGAGAAGCATATTTTTTTTATCAATCTTCATATATTTACTTTCCTTTCGTTTTAAAACTATCAGGCGTGATCTTCACGAACTCTTACAATACTGTAGGCGCATATCTGAGGCGGAAGGCTCATAGTCATTATTCCGTTGTGATATATCTTTACCTTTTCGCCTTTTTTAAAATTGAGACAGCGTGTATTGACAGCGACTTCCTGCTGAGTAGAATAATCCGTAACCATAAGTCTGCCATTTTCAACACCAATTATTTCTGCACACATTATCATATTTATCACCTCGTATTTATACTCCCCTCTATTCTAAAATCCACAATCTTGCAAGCAATAAATTCCGTCTGTCTGCGTTGTCCTCCTTACCATACGACAGTATGCTTTCGTCGTCCGCCTTGACATACGAAATTTCTGCTTACAATCTTTGTCGTACTTTAGAATAGAGGGGAGTATAGAATCAAAGCGTGTTTACAATAAACAGTAAACACGCTCTATTATATTCATTTAAATAATTATATGTGAATTACTTCTTTAACTCTCTTTTCAGCATATAAAACAGTGAATTTACATCCAGCGGTTTTGATACATGACCATTCATGCCAGCCTCCTTAGCTTTTGCAACGTCTTCTGCAAAAGCATCAGCTGTCATTGCTATGATCGGAATATCAGAATCTTTTCTGTTCATTCCACGTATTACTCGTGTTGCTTCATATCCGTTCATAACTGGCATACGAATATCCATAAGAACTGCTTTATAGTAATATTCATCAGAATTTTTGAACATTTCTGTACAGATCTGTCCGTTTTCAGCCCATTCAACTTCAAGACCTGCCTCGGTAAGGATAGCAGTTGCGATCTCACTGTTAAGTTCATTATCTTCTGCAAGTAGAATTTTCTCACCACAGAATTGAACTGTACTTTCCTCCGGTGTATCCTTAGAATCTTCACGATTAATATGACGATTGATTCCGTAGTAAAGAGTGGATTTAAACAGTGGTTTTGAAATAAATCCATTTATTCCTGCCTGTTTTGCCTTTTCTTCAATACCGCTCCAATCGTAGGCAGAAATAAGAATTATCGGTATATTTTTTCCGGTATATTCACGAAGTTTTTTAGCTGTCTCAATACCATCCATACCTGCCATCTGCCAGTCAATAAGAATAACGTCAAACCCTTTTGGATCAGAAATGAATTTTTCAATAGCATCAACGCCGTTTGTAACGTATTCGGCAGATGTACCGATCTCAGTCAATGAGTTTACAGCACTTTCGCACAGATCAATGTCATCGTCCACAACAAGCACTCTGATACCTTTAAGCTCCATGGCTTCATTTTCAAGCAGACCTCTTTCAAAATCAAGTATCACATGGAATTCACTGCCTTCTTTTGGCTTGCTGTTTACTTCTATAGTTCCTTCCATAGCATCAATAATATGCTTCGTTATTGATAATCCAAGACCTGTCCCCTCTTCTTTCCGTACACGCTCCTTATCTTCACGAACAAAATCGTTAAATATTACTTTAAGGAAATCACTCGTCATGCCTATTCCGTTATCTTTGACACGGAAATGTGTTCTGACATACTTTTCACCCTTTGGAGACTCTTCCTGTGAAAGTGAAACGGAAATATTTCCGCCCTCCTGAGTATATTTTACAGCATTAGAAACAAGATTCAGCAATACCTGATTAAGACGCAGACTATCACAGCAGACATTTTCAGAAATAATATTCTGGATGTATATATCGAACTGCTGCTTTTTGCTTCTTACGCTTGGCTGAGCAATTGCGACGATATTTTCCATTGTTTCACGCAAAGAGATCTGTGTATCGGAAAGCGTCATCTTGCCGCTCTCGATCTTGGACATATCCAGAACGTCATTAATGAGCGAAAGAAGATGTCTGCTTGATTTTGCTATTTTGTTAAGGCAGTTTTCTGTTCTTGCCTTATCATCAATATTTGAAAGCGCTATATCTGTCATGCCGACAATAACGTTCATGGGTGTTCGTATATCGTGACTCATATTGGATAGGAATTCACTCTTTGCTTTATTTGCTTTTTCAGCGTTCAGTTTAAGTTCCTGCTGCTTTTTCAACTGAATATACGAAAAGACTGCATATATAACAAATGCAATGGCAAATATGGCAACAAGTGCAATAAAACAGTTATTAAACAAATCGTTCTTTTCATTGTTACTGTTTTTAAGTATGTTTTCCATTTCTTCGTATTTGATAAAAGTTATTAAATACCAGTCTGAATAGTAAAGCGGACAGGCAAACAGCCCCTTTACTTCATTATCTATAAGGAAAAACGAACTATAGTTTTCTCTTTTTGACATTGCATTCTGAAGTTCTATAATGTATTCGTCCGGATTATTACCCTCATATTCTTTATACAGGGCTTTAACTCTGTCAAAATAAGTCCTTCTTTCAGCATTTTCATTCTGAACTACAAAACTGCCGTCCTTTATTCTGATTATAAAAGAATATACCATACTGCTGTTATCGTAAGACAGATTAAGGACAGTATTAAGAGTCTCAGGAGGAATTCCGCAAAGAAGTCCGGTATATTTTTTCCCTCAATTTCAAAATCACGGAAAAGAGACATTTCAATTATTTTATTGCCATTCTTATCAAGAGACAGAATATTTCTATTTTCATTTCCATTACGGTATTTTTCAAAAGCTTCTGCATCAAGTGGATGTATGCTTTCATCACCACATATGAATTCTCTTTCGCCGTTTTCTTTAAGCAGGACCAGCGACAAAAAATCGGATGAAAGCTCCTGCTCAATAATACTCTTATCATTACTCTCGATAGATTTTTCCACAGTTTGATTTATAATATCAAATTTTCCTGAAAAATATGTTGTTGAATGTCTGACAGTTTCTGTTGTCAAACCTGCGAGATATACATTACTGATATCCTTGACAGTCTTCTCATTCAAACTTATAGTGCGTTTGTTCATATATACAAAAACCCTGTTTACAAAAATAATAAGAAACAAAAAAACAATAATGAGAACAATTAATTTTTTTACTGCTGACATCTTATTTTTCATTATATTTCTCCTTATATTTATAATATAGTTACTAATATTTATTATACTATTTTTTCTCTTTTTTTTCAATAGTTTTTTAAAATTTATTAGAAGTTTTTTGTGGTTTGTTTTGCACAAATTTTAACAAATATAATTCTAAAATTTGTTAAAAACAGAAAAATACCAAAAAATGTATTGACATCGGAATAAAAAAAGTTTATAATAAACGCATAAACACAAATGAGCAGTCTGAATGCTTATTTGTATATAAATAATATTTGGCAAACTTATTGAAAAGTAAGGACGCAAAGCTTGAGGGTCTAACCTGGAAACAGTATGACAGCCAGTTGCAGTTGATCGTTTAAACGGTCACTTTTGTGTGCAGCTGAGTCTTTTACAAGACTACAGTTGTTTTTCTTTTATAAGATATTTTAAGGAAAAACGCACAAACAGATCTTAACGTAATAAGTTGCCGGATTCAGAAAGGATCAATCATTATGAAAGATACGATGAGAAAACGCAGCTTAAAAAAACGAATTGCTTTCTTGTTGGCATTATCTATGATATGCAGTTTTCCGTGCACTATAGGCGCTGAAGCCGCACTTTCTGATATCGGGGAATCAAGCAGCAGTCAGACTGCTGTTATGACAGAAAGCAGTTATGATGAACTGCCGGAAGTACAAGCCGATACACAGGAAAATATTGTCGGTGGCAAACAGGAAAATGACATTCTCCCCTCTTATGCAGGCAGGGTAGATGTTTCGATCGGATCAGCTTTATTTATCGACAGCAATGTTGAATTTACTGTAACGCTGACCGGCAGCAATGGATACTCTCAGGAAAATACCGTTGCTTTGGAATATTCCGGTGAAACCAGTATCAGCTTTGATAATCTGGCGGATGGCGAATACACCCTTACGGTCAGTGCACCGGGATTTGCAGCTTATTCTCAGAATATATCAGTAACTCAGAAAATGTATTCTATTAAGCTGACTACCGGATTCTGCGGAGGATATTCCTACACGGATGGCGGTCTGCATCCAGGTGTGCTCTTAATTGGAGATACAAACGGTGACGGAGCTGTTGACGACAATGATAAAGATATTTTAATTGATGCCATTGACGGCATTGAGGTCTCAGAAGATTATATAACTGATCTTAACCGTGACGGCGCATCTGATCTGGTTGATCTTATGTTTTTCACAAAAAGCTACAAGGATAACAGAAATACCGCCGCATATGTTGAGGAATTTATTTCACCGGCTGTTATCAGAACAGAAGCCAGTGAGGGAACTGATCTGGAGGGCGATCCAGCAGAAATAATTAACAGCAGCGGCAAGGTTGCACTTACTCCCTCAGATTCAGGAGAAATTTCCGAATCGAATCCGGTTTCCCTGGCGTTCGATATGACTGAAGGCGGAAATTCTGCTGTTCTTGACGGCATAACCTTTGAAACAGGCAGTGAAAATCCTGTATCCGAAGGATTTATTGACATCACATATACCGAAGATAATGAAGATCATACAATTACAGTTCCGGTAAAAGCCGGTGTGGATTTTCTTCTTAAAGAAAGCGACGTATATGCAGAAATTGATGAAAACGGAAATATCAGTGTTCATCTTGGAAACCAGATAGCAGTCAAAAAGGTTGTCCTGACTATTACAGATATGCAGAACAATAATAATCTTGCCGAGATCAGCAAAGTTGAATT
The DNA here is from genome assembly GCA_900545125.1 of uncultured Ruminococcus sp. Classification (GTDB taxonomy): domain Bacteria; phylum Bacillota; class Clostridia; order Oscillospirales; family Ruminococcaceae; genus Ruminococcus. The sequence goes on along the minus strand of UQXS01000047.1, from coordinate 518 downwards.
TGTAAACGGAATGGAAAGCCGAATCCCTGAACCCGAACTGGATATTCCTGAAAATCTTGCCGCAGCAGCAGGAAGTAAAAAATTTACTCTCAGTTGGGATCCATGTGTCAATGTAACAGGCTATGAAGTAAAAATTGAACAGGGTGGAAATACAGAAACATTTATTTCAGTATCAAATACTGTCAATGTTACTTCCTTTAACGGAAAAGAATTAAAAAATTATACAACTTACAAAGTAAGCGTACAGTCTGTAAACGGAACATGGAAAAGCGGTTTTTGCGACACGGCAGATGTAACTCCGCTGCCGACAAAACGTCCTGATAAACCTGATAATGTCAGAGCTTCCGGATGCTACAAAGGTATCAATGTAAGCTGGAAAAATATGGATGATACGCTGTCATATAATCTTTACTACAAAGTGAGAAACAGCAGCGGAGAGTATACAAAAATCTCCGGTATTACGACATCGAACTGGACCTGATGTTGAGCGCCACCGCCCGTGTCACCATATTGGGAGA
>UQXS01000046.1 GCA_900545125.1 uncultured Ruminococcus sp. | reverse complement strand
TAGCTCAGGGGATAGAGCATTGGCCTCCGACGCCATGTGCGCAGGTTCGATTCCTGTCAGGCGTACCAAATGAAAAAGTCCGCAGCAATGCGGACTTTTCTGTATCTCAGCCGGGTATTATTCGGCTTCCTTTTTATTCTTTTTACTGTCGATATAACTCATTGAGAGCGGAAGCATAATGCCAACGATTCCGATAATAATAGCAATAATGCCGCTGGTATTAAAAGCAAAATCAGTGCTTCCGTCAGTTCCGGGAGTTTCTCTGGGGAAGATAGCGTAAAATGAGCCGCATATAAGACCAAGAATAGCTGCATATGTTCCTCTGTACCATTTTTTAAGGCAGATTGTAATGAGCTTTGCACAGAGCACAACACCGATGATTATACCAATTGCTACCGGAATAAGAATTGGAATGTTCATTTCGTCAACTGCCTGGATAACTGTCTGATAGCCTCCTAAAATCAGAAGAACAAGACTTCCGCTGAGACCTGGCATTATCATAGCAGCTGCGGCAACAATAGATATAACTGTAAGATAGAGGAAAGTTCCGGCATCAAGAGAGGTACGTACGGAGTTTGCACCCATAGACATACTTGCAACAGTGACACCGATTATCACACCAAGACCGATAAGAAACGGAATAATATGCACTGGTGAGAGTTTTTTCTCCTTGGTGGCTTCCTTATAGATCATTGGCAGACTTCCAAGTACAACACCCATGAAGAAGAACTGTGTTTGTACGTAGAATTCCTCAAAGCAGTAGGAGAGCACCTTTGCGGAAAGAATAACGCCGATACCCATTCCGATGAGGATAGTCAACAGAAATACAAAGTTTTCTTTAAGTTTTTTCAGATTGAGAGTGACCGCTCCGAGCAGGCGGTCAAAGACTTTCATAATTACCATCATAGTTCCGCCGCTTACGCCTGGAATAGCATTGGCAATTCCGATTACTGTGCCTTTAAGTACATTTACAATGTGTTCCATTTAAGCATCCTTTCTTTTTGACGTCTGTCTGCATAAAGCAGAACTGTAAATTAAATATCAGATATATTATCTCACAAATTAAGGTAAAAGTCAAGACATTATTGACTTTATTTTCGATACATGATATAATATTATCAGAAATTATGTTTCTTTGAAAGAGGGTCAATAATGATTAATAAAATTATAATTAAAGGTGCGAGAACGAACAATCTTAAAAATATAGATCTTGAACTGCCAAGGGACAAACTCATTGTTATGACCGGTCTGTCAGGTTCAGGAAAATCTTCGCTTGCTTTTGATACGATATATGCTGACGGTCAGAGAAGATATGTTGAGAGTCTCTCTTCCTACGCCAGAATGTTTCTGGGACAAATGGAAAAGCCGGACGTTGACAGCATTGAGGGACTTTCTCCGGCTATCTCTATAGATCAGAAAACAACGTCAAAGAATCCAAGGTCTACCGTCGGAACTGTTACAGAGATATACGACTATCTGCGTCTGCTGTTCGCAAGAATAGGCATACCGCACTGCCCGGTGTGCGGACGTGAGATCTCCCAGCAGACCGTTGACCAGATGGTAGATTCTATTATGGAACTTCCGCAGGGAACAAGAATACAGCTTCTTGCCCCAATTGCAAGGTCAAGAAAGGGACAGTTTGCAAAGGAACTTGAACAGGCAAGAAAATCCGGATTTGTAAGAGTGCGTATTGACGGTATTATGTTTGAGCTTTCCGAGGAGATAAAGCTTGACAAGAACAAAAAGCATAATATTGAGATAGTTGTTGACCGACTTGTTATCAAAGAGGGGATAACCACTCGTCTTACCGACAGTCTGGAAACTGTATTTTCCATTACCGACGGTCTGGCAATAGTTGATGTCATAGGCGGTGAGGAAATGCTTTTCTCGCAGAATTACGCCTGCCCTGAACACAATATCAGCATAGGTGAACTTGAACCGCTTATGTTCTCGTTTAATAATCCAATGGGAGCCTGCCCTAAGTGTACGGGTCTTGGAGTATTTATCCATATAGATCCGGAGCTTATTGTGCCTAACAAGGAACTTTCAATTCTGGAGGGAGCAGTTAATGCTCATGGCTGGAATTCTCTGACAGAGGATTCTATTGCAATGATGTATTACAGAGCAATTTCCAAAAAGTACGATATTCCCCTTGATGTACCTGTAAAAAAATTACCTAAAAAAGCAATGGATATTTTCCTTTACGGCACTGGTGATGAAAAGCTTGAACTCAGACGTCCGAAAACTCTTGGCGGCGGAACGTACAATGCACCGTTTGAGGGCGTTATTAACAATCTTGAAAGACGCTACAAGGAGACAAACAGTCCGTATGCCAAATCAGAACTGGAAGAATATATGAGTGAGGTGGAATGTCCGGTCTGCAAGGGAAAAAGACTCAGGGACGAGTATCTGGCAGTGACGGTCGGAGATAAGAATATCAGTGCCCTGACCGATCTTTCGGTAAAGGATGCTTTGGAATTTTTCACGGAAATAAAACTTTCTGCTCATGACAGTTTCGTCGGCGAGCGCATAATAAAAGAAATACGTGAACGTCTGGGATTTCTCGTCAGCGTTGGTCTGGATTATCTCACCCTGTCACGTTCTTCGGGAACTCTTTCCGGAGGTGAGAGTCAGAGAATCCGCCTTGCAACGCAGATAGGGTCCTCGCTTGTCGGAGTGCTTTATATCCTTGACGAACCGAGCATCGGTCTGCATCAGCGTGACAATGACAAGCTTATTGCGACTCTTAAACGCCTCCGTGATCTTGGAAATACACTGATCGTCGTAGAACATGACGATGATACCATGCTTGCCGCTGACTATATCGTTGATGTAGGTCCGGGCGCAGGCGTTCACGGCGGAGAGATAGTTTTTGCCGGAACGGTGGATAAACTACTGAAATGCAGGAAATCAATCACCGGTCAGTATCTCAGCGGAAAAAAGAAAATAGAACTTCCGCAGCAGCGGCGTACCGGAAACGGTAAGTTCATGACTATACACGGGGCATCGGAGCATAATCTTAAAAAAATTGACGTATCCATTCCGCTGGGAATGTTCATTTGCGTTACCGGAGTATCAGGTTCGGGAAAGTCTTCGCTGGTCAACGAGATAATCTACAAGCATCTTGCCGCACGTCTGAACCGTGCCAAGATAAAAAGCGGAAAATTTGACGAAATGGACGGACTGGAGCATCTTGATAAGGTAATATGTATTGACCAGTCTCCTATCGGACGTACTCCGAGGTCGAATCCGGCTACCTACACCGGAGTTTTTTCCGATATTCGTGATCTCTTCTCAAAGACCGCAGATGCCAAGGCAAGAGGATATTCCGCAGGACGTTTTTCCTTCAATGTCAGGGGAGGACGCTGCGAAGCCTGTGAGGGCGACGGTATAATCAAGATAGAAATGCATTTTCTGCCCGATATCTATGTTCCCTGTGAAGTCTGCAAGGGTAAAAGATATAACCGTGAAACGCTTGAGGTTCATTATAAAGGAAAATCAATATATGACGTACTCGAAATGACCGTTGATGAGGGAGTGGAGTTCTTTGAACATATTCCCAAAATAGCACGGAAGCTGAAAACATTGCAGGAAGTCGGTCTGGGATATATCAAGATAGGTCAGCCGGCAACTACCTTGTCCGGAGGAGAGGCGCAGCGTGTAAAGCTCTCAACGGAGCTTTCAAAGCGTGCGACCGGAAAAACGATCTATATTCTGGACGAACCGACGACCGGTCTGCATACGGCTGACGTACATCGTCTGATAAAGGTTCTGCAAAGTCTGGCAGATCAGGGAAATACGCTCATCGTCATAGAGCACAATCTTAATGTGATAAAGGTTGCCGATCATATCATTGACCTCGGGCCGGAGGGCGGAGACGGCGGCGGAACGATCGTTGCTCAGGGAACTCCCGAAGAAGTTGCTCAGTGTGAAAAATCATACACGGGAAGATATCTGAAACCGTATCTTGAATAAAAAAAGGGAACGTCCTCTCTTGCAGGACGTTCCCTTTATTGATCGCTATTTTTTGTGATGCCGGATATATCTGAACGCTGCATCCTCTCCTTTATCTGCAAGGAGACGCAGCAGGAATTCAAGCTTATCGGAAGTGTATTTCTCGATATTTCTTCTTTTTTTTGCTTTGAGGAAATACTGCAGCGGCATATCGTCTGTATAATTGCTGCCGTTGTATATCTTTGAAGCGGCAACACGGTCGCAGAACATTTCGTAGATAAAAATATCAGGCATACGCACCGGTTCGCAATTTTTCGTGACGGGGTTGTAATCTGTCCAGTATTCAAAGTGATGACGGTTGCGTCCTTTGTGGTGCATCCATGCCTTGGAATATCCGTTGACTTCACGTTCACGTTCATTGGGGCTGCGGTTTCCCTGAAAATATATAACACCGGGAATAAATTCCGTTGGTGAGAATTTTGAAAGATCGTGCAGCAGTCCACGGCGGATAAGCCCTGCTTTGATGCAGTGCCGCATTACCATGTGTCGGTGTCTCAGAACGGTGGTTAGGTGTCCCACAAATTTAGTCATTAATTCTGTCTCCTTTCATAAGTTCAGTATATGCCATTATCAGCGGAGCAATGCCCTTGGCATCGTTTTCCGTTATAGGTTCGGACAGATAATATTCAGCTGAACCGTTACGGTTATTGCCGAGACCTGCCATAAGGCAGATATTTTTAAGCAGAGGAGCTTTGCCTTTTTCAAGAATGATATAATTTTCGATTACCGCCGAGAGAGCTTTTTCCCCGGCTTTTTTTATGTTCGGAGATGTTTTTCCCAGTCGGTAGGATTTCAGCGCAGAGTAGGCAAAAAGCAGCGTTCCGCTTGTTTCGGGGTAATTTTGGGAGAGTTCAGACCGTACCGGTAGCTGGAGCAGTAATCCGTCCGGCGTGCAGCATGAAGCAAGAGCTTCAAGCAAATCGGAAAGCATGGCTGATATTTCATTATTATCAGGGAGAAGTCCGCACATATCCGCAAGAGCGGCGCAGAGCCAGCCCATAGAGCGCAGCCAGAATTCACTTGAAAGACCTGTTTCACGGTCAGCCCAGATCATGGTTCGTGTTTCGTCATAGCCGTGATAATAAAGTCCAGTTTTTTTGTCTTTCATAAGTTTTCTGATGATACGGAGCTGGTTCAGGGCATCCTCAAGCATAGAATCATCATGTGACAGACGGGAATATTCAGTCATGAACGGGAAAGCCATATACGAGCCGTCAAGCCATATCTGATGGGGATATATAGCCTTGTGCCAGAAGTTTCCGCAGCGGAGTCTTGGATGTTCCGAAAGAGAATCAGCCAGTCTGTGTGCTGCATTGAACAATTTTTTGTTTCCGGTCATCCTGTAAAGAGCAAGCAGATTTTTTCCGCCGTTTATATTGTCAAGATTGAAGTCGGAGAAATTCAGGGTAGGAATGCAGCCGTTTTCGTCAATGTAGGCGGAAATGAATTTTACGGCGAAATCCAGTAGTTTTTCGTCGCCGTTATATTCGTACAGACCGAGTACTGCGGTAATCATGCAGCTGTCGATGTAGTTCCATTTCGGCTGTTTGCGGAAAATAATGTTTTCACGGTTCCAGAGGGGATACAGAGGATCCGAGGAGAGAATAATTTCCTGAGTATATAGTTTTACGGCTTCGTCCAGCCGGGAAATGTAGTTCATCCTGAGAGACCTCCTGCTGTTATTCCTTTTACAAATTTTTTCTGAGCAAGCGCAAAAACCGTTATGGACGGAATAAGTCCGATCACCGAAACAGCGATTATCCTGCACTGCTCATAGCTTTGCCCAGTGTTGTCAACAGATAATCTGAGGGCAAGGGATAAGGGATATTTTTCTACTGATTGTATAATTATTAACGGATTAAGAAAATCATTCATCGTCCATAAAAAGGTGAATACGGCAATCGAAGTTACCGCAGGTCTGATGCACGGGAGAAGAACCAGAAACAGCGTTCGTATAGTTCCGCATCCGTCTATCCTTGCGGCTTCGTCGAATTCTTTCGGGACGGAATCGAAAAATCGTATAAGTATGAATACAAACATTCCCTCTTCTGCAAGCAATGCCGGGAAAACCAAGGGAACGTAAGTATCGAGAAGCCCTGTATCACGCCAGAAAAGGAACATCGGCATTACCTTTACTATGGCAGGCATCAGCATTCCGACAAGAAGCAGGGAATAAAACAATCGTTTGAACGGAAAGCTGAAACGGGCAAAACCGTATGCGACAAGTACCGAGGAAATCACGGCAAATATCGTTTTTGGAATGATTATCATAAATGTATTAAGAAAATAATGTCCCATCGTATATGGCGTTGCTGTTTTCCATGCATTTTTCCAGATGCTGAGATCTATACTGTCGGGAATAAACCATATCGAGGAAAATATCTCACTGTTTGATTTGAAAGAAGCTCCCAGAAGCCATAGGAACGGATAGAGCATCACTGCCGATAATGCGGTAATGATAAAATATATGAAGAACTTTTTCATGCAGAATCACGCTCCGTTCTTCCGGTTATGAGATACATAATGCCTACCGTCAGTGCGATAACGGCGAAAAGTGTCCATGAAACGGCATTTGCATATCCGATATCTCCGTATTTGAACATCTCATCGTATATCAGCATACCTACGGTATAGGTGCTTTTGAGAGGTCCTCCGCCCGTTATCATATATGGGGCATTGAATTCCTGAAGAGCAGAAATGGTCTGCAAGATCAGATTTATGAATATAACGCCTTTGATATGCGGCAGTGTTATGCAGAAAAAAGACCGTATACAGCCGCATCCGTCCACTTTTGCCGCATCGTAGAGTTCTCGTGGGATATCACGTAGAGCAGCCAGAAAAATTATCATAGTTGATCCGAATTCCCACAGCCGGAGCAGAATTATTATGCCGAGAGCCGCATCCGGGTTGCCGTACCAACTGACAGGGGATGCACCGAAAATCTCCAGAAACTGGTTTACGAGTCCCTTGGCAGTAAAAAGATACTGCCACATAATGACTACTGCAAGATTAGCTCCGAGTATTGACGGGATATAAAACGCAGTCCGGAAAAATCCTATTCCCCTGATCTCAAGGTTCAGCAGAACAGCCGTCATAAGAGAAACGATCAGTTTGAGCGGAACGAGAATAACAGCATATTTCAGGGTCACGCCCAGCGCACGGCGGAAGCTGCTGCTGTCAAACATGGTCTTGTAATTTTCAAGTCCGATAAATTCGGTTTCGCCGACGGTTCTGCTGTTGGTCATTCCCAGTATGAAAGAGCATATAAAAGGATAGAGCGTAAACAGAAGAAATCCGGCTATAAAAGGCGATATCAGCAGCAATCCGGTGTATTTGCTTATTCCTGTTGGATTTTTATATTGGCGTTTCTCCATTTTCTCCTCCTTTGTTTATTATTTTAATCTTATCTTGTCCAGATATTCTGTAATAGATTCGCACATTTCCCGGGCAGCGGTCTCAGTATCGCAGAGATCATATGAGACTTTTTCGATAGCGGTATTGTAGAAATCCTTCATTTGCGGCAGTTCCATATAGGGACTGATAGTGACGGTATCAAGCTGTTCAAGCATAGAGTCGCTTTCGTGGGCAAGGCCTGTCAGCATACCGCTTTCTTCCAGGCTTTTTTCGGCGGACTGTGAAGCCGGTATACCTCTGGAAGTTCCCAGAATACGGGCGCATTCCTTGTTGTTAAGCAGAAAATCCATAAAAGCGGCAGCCTCATCGGGATGTTCCGTGTTTTTTGAAACGGCATACAGCATTGACGGCTTTATCATCCAGCCGCTGCTGTTTCCTCCGTTTGATGTAAGGAAAGGTCCGGCTTTGAGCGTTCCCTCCGGAAGAACAGATTCATATTTACCTACCGAACTGCCCCATTCAAGCACACCGGCGATTTTGCCGCCTATAAATTCCGGTGACTGGTAGAGTGCAGCGTTTCCATCCTCGTCGGTTCTTGTCTGTATGTTCCTGATTACTCCGCTGCTCTCCATTTTCTTGTAAAAGTCAAGAGCCATGCGGATATCGTCGGCATTAAATCCAAGATCTCCCTCCATTGAAATGAAATCTCTGCCGGTTAGCTGCTGGACGTAAACGATAGCCAGATACCATGCCGTGCCCCCCGATTGTATATCTAAGTCAAGGGGATACAAGTCTTTTTGGCTGAATGTATCACCAAGAGTAATAAGCTCATCCCATGTGCGTGGAAATTCTGCACCCAGACTGTCATACACGTCAGCATTGTAGAAAAGTCCTCTGCCCGTGACAGATACGGTAACGGCGTTGAGTCTGCCGTTTATCTCGCCGAATGACAGCACATCCTTGTCAAAGCTTGAGAGGTCAAGCTGTGAATCAAGTTCGTTCAGGTCGTAGAAACCGTTTCCGTCGGGTGAAAGAGTGATAAGCCAGTCGTAGTTTATCTGCATAATGTCGGGTTCTGTTCCGCCGCTTATCTGCGATGTGATTTTTTCTGTCCAGCCGTCCCAGCCGCCATATTCGGGAATTATCTCGATTTCAGGGTGAATGGTATTCCACAGTTCTATTGCTTCGAGAGTGGCTTTGTGGCGGTCGTCGCCTCCCCACCAGGAGAAGCGGAGAGAACATTTGTCGAGTTTGCCGTCGGGTTTGGTGACTTTTTCGTTTTTTGGTTTTCCGCAGGCAGAGATCACAGCCGTAAAGAAAATGGCTGTAAACAAGGAAACAATTTTCTTCATGCTCTCATCTCCTGAGTTCCGGCAATATTGCACACTATTTGTACAGTATTGCTTTAATATAATAGTACATTTTAATTATACTACAGTTTCAACTGAAAATCAAGTCATTTTAAATCGTGAGGCTTTTATGTCGTCAGAATTGGATATCTTGCAATAACGCCGAGTATATATTGCATAAAATAATTTGTATTTGCAATTGCACTTATGTGTAAAAACACAAAAAATATTTTTTCTATTGACTTTTTTATAATGTCATGTTAAAATGAACTAAGAACAAGGACGTTCATAGAGAGTATATGCTCTTTATGAACGTTTTTTATTTTGCTTGTGCGGTTCAAAGGCGAACTGCAGCGGAAAGGCTGTGACAGGTATGGATAATTTCAGAAAAGAAGCTCCTTATGAGCAGCAGGGACTTTACCGTCCTCAGTTTGAACATGATAACTGCGGTATTGGCGCAGTGGTAAGCATCAAGGGTGAAAAATCACGTCAGGTGGTTGAAAATGCCCTCAGAATAGTAGAAAAACTGGAACATCGTGCAGGAAAGGATGCCGAGGGAAAAACAGGCGACGGCGTCGGAATTCTGGTGCAGATGCCATCTGCTTTCTTCAGAAAAGAAACAGTCTCTCTCGGTTTTGATATCGGGGAGGACGGCGATTTCGGCGTGGGAATGTTCTTCTTCCCCACCAACGAGCTTAAAAGAAATCAGGCGAAAAAGCTGTTCGAGATAATTCTTGCCAAAAAGGGCATGAAGCTTCTTGGCTGGAGGGAAGTCCCTTCCGACCCATCGGTTCTCGGTCAGAAGGCTCTTGAAAGTATGCCGTATATCATGCAGGGATTTGTACAGCGTCCCGAGGACTGCGAAAAGGGACTGGAATTCGACCGCCGTCTTTTTGTTGCAAGACGTATTTTTGAGCAGTCAAACGAGAATACCTATGTATGTTCGCTTTCAAGCAGAACCATAGTGTACAAGGGAATGTTCCTTGTTGACGAGCTGAGAAAGTTCTATCGTGATCTCCAGCGTGAGGATTTCACTTCGGCTATAGCTATGGTTCATTCAAGATTTTCAACAAATACAACGCCGAGCTGGCAGAAAGCTCATCCGAACCGAATGATTGTTCACAACGGAGAAATAAATACTATCACCGGAAACGCCGACAAGATGCTTGCCCGTGAAGAAACAATGTCCTGTGAGGCACTAAAAAACGATATGAGCAATATTCTTCCGGCAATAAATGTAAACGGTTCGGATTCTGCACGTCTTGACAATGCGCTTGAATTTATGGTGATGTCAGGGATGCCGCTTCCTCTTGCAGTGATGATAACCATTCCTGAACCTTGGAAAAACAGCCGCACGATATCAAAGGCAAAGTATGACTTCTACCAGTATTATGCCACAATGATGGAACCCTGGGACGGTCCGGCTTCGATACTTTTCTCCGACGGCGATGTCATGGGAGCAGTTCTTGACAGAAACGGTCTCCGTCCGTCGAGATACTGTATTACAAGCGATGGTTTCCTGATTCTTTCCTCCGAAACGGGATGCATTGACGTTCCCTCTGAAAAGATTGTCAGAAAGGACAGACTTCGTCCCGGCAAGATGCTTCTTGCCGATACAAAGCAGGGAATCCTCATCGACGACGAGGAAATCAAAAATACCTATGCTTCACGTCAGCCCTACGGCGAGTGGCTGGATGCTAATCTTGTGCGTCTTGGCGATCTTCACATTCCCAACAAAAACGTAAGATCATACGGTCGTGAGGAACTGAGGAAACTCCAGAAAGCTTTCGGCTATACCTACGAAGATATTACAAACAGTATACTTCCTATGGCTGAAAACGGGGCCGAACCAATTGCATCTATGGGCTCGGATATACCGCTTCCGCCCCTTGATAATGAAAATATTCCGCTGTTCAACTATTTCAGACAGCTTTTTGCACAGGTGACAAATCCGCCTTTTGATGCTATACGTGAGGAGATCGTTACCGATACAAGCGTGTATATCGGCGAGGACGGAAATATCCTTGAGGAACGTCCGGAGAACTGCCGTGTGCTGAAGATCGACAACCCCATTCTTACGGGAACGGATATGCTCAAGATAAGAAACATGAACGTAAAGGGACTGAAAACCGCTGTAATCCCGATTACCTATTATATAGGAACATCTCTGGAAAAGGCTATAGACCGTCTTTTCATTGATGCTGACAAGGCTTACAGGGACGGTGCGAATATCCTCATTCTTTCCGACAGGGATGTGGACGAATATCATGCTCCCATTCCGTCTCTTCTTGCGGTTGCGGCATTGCAGCAGCATCTTGTTTCGACCAAGAAGAGAACTGCGGTTGCAATGATTCTGGAGAGCGCCGAACCGAGAGAAGTTCACCATTTTGCTGCGCTTCTGGGCTACGGAGCTTGTGCGGTAAATCCATATCTTGCTCAGGAATCAATACGTGACCTTATCACATCAGGACTGCTTGACAAGGATTTCTATGCCGCTGAGGATGACTATAACAAGGCTGTTCTGCACGGTATTATCAAGATAGCTTCAAAAATGGGAATATCCACTATTCAGTCGTATCAGGGAAGCAAGCTTTTTGAGGCGGTCGGAATTTCCCGTGAAGTCATTGACAGATATTTCGGCGGAACAGTCAGCAGGATAGGAGGCATTACCCTTGACGATATCAGCCGTCAGACGGAAGAACTTCACAACAAGGCATTTGATCCGCTTGGACTTGCGGTGAACCGTGGAATAAGAAGTTCCGGAAGTCACAAACTGAGAAGCGGCAAGAGCGAACATCTTTATACTCCGGTAACTATTCATCTGCTTCAGGAAGCCGCCAGAACCGGCGATTACAATACGTATAAAAAATATTCCGAGTGCCTGAACCGTGAGGACAGCGCAATGACACTAAGAAGTCTGCTTGATTTCAGGTATGATCCTGACGGCGGCATTCCGATAGACGAAGTGGAATCGGTTGAGAGCATATGCCGCAGATTCAAGACGGGTGCTATGTCATACGGCTCAATATCCCAGGAAGCCCACGAGTGCATGGCAGTTGCCATGAACAGCATCGGCGGCAAGTCGAATTCCGGAGAGGGCGGAGAATCCCCCGAAAGGCTGAAATCGGAGCGCTGTTCGGCTATCAAGCAGGTTGCTTCGGGACGTTTCGGCGTAACTTCGGAATACCTTGTTTCGGCAAAGGAGATCCAGATAAAAATGGCTCAGGGTGCAAAACCGGGCGAGGGCGGTCATCTTCCTTCCGGAAAGGTGTATCCGTGGATAGCAAAGACACGTCATTCTACTGCCGGTGTAGGTCTTATCTCACCGCCGCCTCACCATGATATATATTCGATCGAAGATCTTGCACAGCTTATATACGATCTGAAAAATGCCAACGATCAGGCACGTATCTCTGTCAAGCTCGTTTCCGAAGCAGGAGTCGGAACGGTTGCGGCAGGAGTTGCAAAGGCAGGAGCACAGGTTATCTTAATTTCCGGATATGACGGAGGAACGGGTGCTGCGCCCAGAAGTTCCATATACAATGCGGGACTTCCGTGGGAACTTGGTCTTGCCGAGGCTCACCAGACTCTTATTCTTAACGGTCTGCGCCGCAGGGTGCGCATTGAAACGGACGGAAAGCTTATGACAGGCCGTGATGTTCTCGTAGCTGCTTTGCTCGGTGCTGAGGAATTCGGATTTGCAACGGCTCCGCTGGTAACTATGGGCTGCGTTATGATGAGAGTGTGCAATCTCGATACTTGCCCTATGGGCATTGCTACGCAGAACCCCGAACTGAGAAAGCGTTTCAGAGGCAAGCCGGAATATATTGTGAATTTCATGCATTTTGTCGCACAGGAACTTCGTGAATATATGGCGGCTCTCGGCATCAGAACCGTTGACGAACTTGTCGGACGCAGTGATCTTCTCGTTAAAAAGGACATTCCGGAAGCAGAAAAGATCGACTTTTCAGAGATACTTGCACATATCCCCGGAACGGAAAAACAGTGCTTTGATCCTGCTGATGTATATGATTTCAGGCTGGAAGAAACGATTGATAAGACAGTCATCATGAAAAAGTTTGGTTCTGCACTTAAAAATAAAACAAAGAAAACCATTGAAACAGATGTGAAGAATACCGACCGTTCGCTTGGAACTCTCTTCGGCGCTGAGATCACCAGAAAGTGGGGAGACAATACTCTTGACGACGATACATTCACCGTAAAATGCAAAGGCAGCGGCGGTCAGAGCTTCGGTGCGTTTATTCCCAAGGGACTTACCCTGAAACTTACCGGAGACAGCAACGATTATTTCGGCAAGGGACTTTCGGGCGGAAAGCTTATTCTGTGTCCTCCTGACGGTGCCGGATTCAGAGCTGACGAAAACGTTATTGCCGGAAATGTCGCTCTCTACGGTGCAACATCCGGAAAGGCGTTTATCTGCGGAATTGCAGGAGAACGCTTTTGTGTGAGAAACTCCGGAGCAATAGCCGTATGCGAGGGAGTCGGAGATCACGGATGCGAGTACATGACGGGCGGTCGT
>UQXS01000045.1 GCA_900545125.1 uncultured Ruminococcus sp. | reverse complement strand
TGCTGTCGGCTGTCTCCGGCTGTATCTCGCTATTTACCGGTGTACTGAAATTTATGGTATCTTCCGTATCGTCCTCTTCACGGTAATATCCGAAAGTAATCGACGGATTGGCTTTGAATTTCTCAATATCAGCAATCATATCGGCGGTAGTCTGGTATCTGTCCTCCGGAGCTTTTTCCATGGCTCTGAGAACTATTTCTTCCAGACCATCCGGAATATCCGGATTTATTGCTCTGGGACGCTCCGGAATATCATGCATATGCATTACGGCAATGGCTACGGGATTGTCACTGTCAAAAGGCTTTCTGCCTGCCAGCATCTCGTACATCATTGCACCGACGGAGTAGATATCACTTTTGGCATCTGTTACATTTCCGCTTGCCTGTTCCGGACTGATATAATGAACGCTTCCGATAGCCTGATCGGTTGCCGTTTTGCCTTCTTCACGGGCAAATTTGGCAATTCCAAAGTCCATGACTTTGATCGTTCCGTCCGTGAACATCATAATGTTCTGCGGCTTTATGTCACGGTGTACAATACCTTTGTCATGTGCGTGCTGGAGAGCCCTGAGTATCTGGATAACAAAGTGAACCGTATCTTTCCATGTGAGAACTTTTTCTTCCTCAATGTACTCTTTCAGGGTGATACCGTCAATGTATTCCATGACGATATACTGGATCTTCTCGGAAAATCCCACATCATAGATCTTTACAATATTTGGATGAGACAGCACTGCTATCGCTTTCGATTCGTTTCTGAAACGGCGCAGGAACTCTTCGTTTTCTGCATATTCCTTTTTCAGTATCTTAATAGCTACTGTTTTGTTGTCGATCACATCGACTCCCTTGTAAACTTCAGCCATTCCTCCAACGCCGATAAGTTCAGTTATCTCATATCTGCCGTCGAGCTTTTTGCCAATGTTCTTATCCATTCTGTTCCTCCTAATCCGATATGACCGCAATTGTTATGTTGTCACGGCCACCCTTGCTCAGAGCAAGCTTTATTAATTCGTCTGCAACGTTATCAAAAGATGAGTTCAGGATAACGTTATATATTTCATCGTCGCCGCAGTAGCCTGAAAGTCCGTCAGAGCACAGCAGCAGACTGATTTTATCCCTGTAGTCAAGCATAAATGTATCCGGGAGCACGGTTTTTTCTACCCCTACCGCCCTTGTAAGCATATGCCGCTGCGGATGCACTTCCATTTCATCCTTGGTGATCTGTCCCTTTTCATAGAGAAGTGCGGCAACATTGTGATCGGTGGTTATTCTGAGCAGTTCTTTGTCGGTTATCAGATATGCTCTGCTGTCACCGACATTTATTATAAAAGCAGATTTACTGTTTATGAATGCTGCGACACAGGTCGTTCCCATGCCGAAGTTCTTGAAGTCAAGCCGGGCACGTGTGTAGATAACAGAGTTTGCCGCCGAAATCGAAGATATAAGCAGTTTTCTGATTTCTTCGTCGTCAAGACTTTCAGAGTATCCTGCGGAGAATCGCTGAAAAAACTCTTCAACAGCAACAGAGCTTGCTTCCTTTCCGGCACGTTCTCCACCCATGCCGTCGCACACAACAGCAAGGACGTTATGACCAAAATATTCACATCTTACGGCATCCTGATTTTCGTCACGCTTCAAACCAATATCCGTTCCGAATCTGAATCTCAATTATCCAAGCCTCCTTCACTTCCGGCGTCTCGTCTGAGCTGACCGCACGCCGCTTCTATATCACTGCCGAGAGTTCGCCGGACAGTAGCATTGATGCCTCTTTGCCCGAGACGCTTTGCAAAATCTGCAACACCTGAACGGACAGTTCTGTAGCTGCGTTCCTTTACCTTATTTACGGGAATAAGGTTTACATGGCAGTTTATTCCTCTCAGCAGATCTGCCAGCTTGTCCGCATCCTTTTCCGATGAATTGACGTCGTTTATAACGGCGTATTCAAAGGTTATTCGTCTGCCTGTTTTTTCTATATAGTATTTGCAGGCTTTCATAAGCTCATCTATATTATATGTTCTGTTGACGGGCATTATTTCACTTCTTTTGTCGTCATATGGACTATGGAGGGATACTGACAGTGTAAGCTGGAGCTTCATGTCGGCAAGTTCATATATTCTCGGAACTATACCGCAGGTCGAAAGCGAAACATGACGCAGACTCATATTGTTTCCGTTCTTGTCCGAAAGGAGTTTCAGGAATCCAAGAACATTTTCAAAATTGTCAAGCGGTTCGCCTATACCCATAAGTACAACTCCTGAGACCCGGCAATCTGCATCCCGTTCGGTTTCGTAAATCTGCATGAGTATTTCCGACGGGGTAAGCGATCTTATATACCCTGCAATCGCAGAGGCACAGAAACGGCAGCCCATTTTACATCCCACCTGAGTGGATACACAAATACTTTTTCCGTAGCTGTAATCCATTAAAACCGTTTCGACAAAGTTCCCGTCGGGAAGCCTATAAAGATATTTTACAGTATTATCTATAGTAGATTCAAGTCTTTTTTGCATAAATAGTCTATTTATACAAAATTTTTCTTTTAGGCACTGTCTCAGTTGGACAGATATATCAGTCATTTTGTCAAAATCCGTGACCCTTTTTACATGAAGCCACTGGAAAATCTGTTTTGCACGGAATTTTTTCTCCCCGCTTTCAACAAGTATACGTTCAAGTTCGTCAAGGCTGAGACTGAGAATATCTGTTTTTACCAATTGATACACCTCTTATCTGATTTTACGGAATTTTGCAATGAAGAATCCGTCGCTTCCGAAATGCATGGGAAATATACTTGCTCTGCATCCGAATTTCTTACCGGCAATTCCGCCGAGTATGCAGGGTTCAAGTTCCGGATGTTCCGCAAGCAGTCTGTCGCAGATATTATCATTTTCGGCACGCCGGAGCGTACAGGTAGAGTATACCATTTCTCCGCCCGGTGCAAGATATCTGACCGCATTGTCAGCAATGGCGTACTGTATTTCGGGAAGTCCGGAAAAATCGGAAATATTTTTGTATTTTATCTCCGGCTTGCGTCCGATAACTCCGATACCGGAGCAGGGGACATCACAGAGAATTTTTGTAAACGCCGGAAGTTCCGGATTGAATTTTGATGCATCTCCGGCACTTGCAGAAATGTTTTCCAGTCCAAGCCGTGCAGCACCGTCACGTATGAGCCTTACACGTTTTTCATGAAGGTCGAAAGCAAATATATTTCCTTTTCCGTTCATCATTTCAGCCATTGTGAAAGTCTTTCCGCCGGGAGCAGCACAGATGTCAAGCACAAGATCGCTTTCGGACGGGGCAAGGGCCTCGCAGCATAACTGTGAGGAAAGATCCTGAACGTGAAATAATCCATCCCTGAATGCACTAAGTTCAGCCGGATCACCACAGTCAAGGTGATAGCAGTTTTCCAGTATCTCCGACTTTTCAGCGGATATTCCTCCGAGAGCAGTCAGAAATTTTTCGTCTGTGCATTTTAACGGATTGCGGCGGACGGAAATATCCGGCTTGCCAAGCGCAGCTTCAAGAAGATCTTCAGCATACTCTCTGCCGTAGTCGTCAATAAGCGACGTAACAAGTCCGCATGGAGCAGAATATTTTATTGAAGCCTTTTGTATCTCATCTTCGGGAAGCTTTATTTCTTTTCCGCTGCGGATAAAATTCCTGAGTATTGCATTTATCATGCCTGAGGCACTTGTTTTCTTCATTGATTTTGCAAGTTCTACGCTTTCATTTACCGCTGCATTGTCGGGAATACCGTCCATGTATAGAATCTGGAAAATTCCGCTGCGGAGAATATTCAGCACAGAATCGTCAAGCTTTGAAAGGGGGCGTGAGGAAAGTCCGCCGATTATATGATCGAGTGTGAGCTTTCTCTCAATTACCCCGTAATATATGGCTGAACACAGCTTTTTTTCTCTCGGTTCCATATCTGCGGAACCGAGAGCGCTGTTCAGCTGAATGTTTGAATAGCTTCTGCTGCCAAAGGTCTTGCACAGAAGCTTTACCGCAAGATAGCGTGCGTCTGACATAATCAGTTATCTCTGAACATTGAAAGAAGTCTGAGAAGCTGCATTATTGATGTTATCAGAGCAGTTACATATGTGAAAGCAGCAGCTTTAAGAACCTTTCTTGCCATCGGTACTTCGCTGTAGTCAAGAATGCCGTCGGTTTCAAGCGTATTGAGCGCTCTTCCGCTGGCATCAAGCTCTGTGGGGAGCGTTACCAGCTGGAACAGTACAACGGCAGAGAACATGATAACTCCCAGCCATGCGATCATGGGGATTGCCTCGAAAAGAAGCACGCCAATAAGGAATGTGATATACCAGAGTCTTGAGCAGATGTTTGTGATGGGAACTATAGCCGTTCTGAGCTTGATAGGAGCATATTCCTGAGCGTGCTGGCAGGCGTGGCCGCACTCGTGAGCAGCTACTCCTATAGCGGCAACAGAAGTGCTTCCGTAAACTGAGTCGGACAAACGAATAACATTTGCCGTAGGATCAAAGTGATCGGTAAGATTTCCGCCGATCCTTTCAATGCGGATGTGATAAAGACCGTTGCTGTCAAGTATCTGTCTTGCTACCTGATCGGCTGTGAGCCCCCTTGAATTGTGTACGGTTTTGTACTTGTTGAACGTTGATGTTACCCTGATCTGTGCGATGAGCGGGAGAATGAGCATTACGAGAAAGAAAATGATTGATGATGACATAATTATACCTCCTGATTTAATATAGTACCGGCTGTTAGTTTATTTCCCCGAAGAAAATCCTGTACTTTCATGCGCTTTTTGCCCTCAGGCTGAACTTCAAGGAATCGTATGATTTTTCCGTCTCCGCATTTTACTCCGAAGTGAGCCGTATCTGTGATCTCTCCGTCGGCTGCGCTTTTATCTGATTCTCCGGAAAGCATTGAGGAAAAGACTTTCAGTCTTTTGCCGCCGAGAAGCGCAAATCCTGTGACTCCTCTTATGGTATTGTGTACCTCAGCGGCAGTTTTTGAGAAGTCCAGTGAACTCATTTCTTTGGTAATCATGGGGGAATAGCATGAAAGTGAATCGTCCTGTTTTTCAGGAAAGAGAGTTCCGTTTTCAATGGCGGTGAGAGTTTCGGCAAGAACTTCTGCACCTGTTTCTGACAGGCGGCTGTAAAGTTCCTGATAAGTTTCGTTTTCCCCGATGACGGTTGACCGCTTTATCAGCATATCTCCTGTGTCAAGACCTTCGCTCATCTGCATCGAAGTTACTCCGGTTTCTTTCTCTCCGTTCAGTATGACCCAGTTGATCGGTGCAGCTCCTCTGTATTTTGGCAGGAGAGAGGCATGAATATTGATACAGCCGTATTCCGGAAGCTCCAGAACCTCTTTGGGAAGTATCTGTCCGTATGCTGTAACAACTATTACATCGGGAGCAATTTCACGGAGAATAGCCATTGCCTTTTCTGCATCCTCTCCCTTTCTCAGGGAAAGCGGCTGATATACCGGAAGTCCGTATTCAAGCGCAGCCGTCTTGACCGGGGTGGGGATCATCTTATATCCTCTTCCCTTGGGTTTGTCGGGCTGTGTAAAGACTGCCGCAATCTCATGGCTGCTCTCCGCCAGCATTTTCAGGCAGGGAACGGCAAAGTCCGGAGTTCCCATAAATACTATCTTCATGTATCATTCCTCCTCAGGAACGAAAAATTCCTCGACGATTTCAGTGAAAACGTGACCTTCAAGATGATCGTTTTCATGGCAGGTACATTGTGCGCCCAGTTCAGTGAAATCACGCTCAAACCAGTTTCCGTGGCGATCCTGAGCTTTAAGGTGACACTTCATCGGACGTGTGACGTATCCCCAGATATTGGGGCAGGAGAGACATCCCTCCTGAACACGCTGTCTGCCCTCACGTTTCGTTACCTCGGGATTTATGGCTTCAACACTGCCCTCCTCAAGGTGCATGATGAATATTCTGCGGCAGATTCCTACCTGCGGAGCAGCAAGACCAAGTCCCTGTGCCTTGTCAAGTGTTTCGTGCATATCATCAAGAAGCTGTGCAAGCTTTTCGTCAAATTTTTCAACGGGTTTGCATACCTTATGCAGTATCTCGTCCTTGTCTGTCAGAATTTTTCTTAGTGCCATTTTTTTGCATCCTTTCTGTCATACGCCTGTATCGCCGTTCATATCGGCATAAAGCGTGACTTTTTTCATTTCTTTTATCTTTGCAGCTTTTACGGTGAGATCACGTATGAACCCACGTATTTCAGCAGTATTTTTGCATTTTATAATTATCCTGTATCTGTATTTGCCGTTTATTTTTCCGTATGAACACTTTACAGGACCAAGAACTCTTACAGGAGTTTTCGGCTGAAGTTCACGGAGCATTCCGTTCATCAGAACGATAACGGCATCTGTTCCGCTTTTTACCGCAGTTTCATCAGCGGACGAGAAGCAGAGTATACACATATCACACAGCGGCGGAAATATCATGGCACGGCGTATGGCAATCTCTTCTCTGTAGAAACTTTTGTAGTCCTGCATCGCCGCCAGATTCATTACGTAATGATCCGGCATGAATGTCTGGAGTACTGCTCTTCCCTGACGCTTTCCACGTCCTCCTCTGCCTACAACCTGCGTTATAAGCGAGAAAGTCCGTTCATAGCTCCGGAAATCTCCGGCATAGAGAGCCTTGTCAACTGAAAGTACGCCGACCAGCGTAACATCCGGAAAATCAAGTCCCTTGCCAATCATCTGCGTACCTATCATTATGTCGTATTCTCCGCTGCGGAAGTCTGTGAAGTTCTTTTCGTAGGAACATCGGGAAAAGGCGGTATCTGCATCCATGCGAAGAATCCTTGCCTGCGGAAACATCATATTAAGTTCCGCTTCAAGCTTCTGCGTTCCGAATCCCATGCTTTTCAAATGCTGTGAACCGCAGACAGGGCAGACAGTTACCGGTTCGCAGCTGTATCCGCAGTAGTGACACATCATTCTGTCGTTTTTTTTGTGATATGTCAGCGGAACGGAACAATTGGGGCAGTATACCGGTTTATAGCAGTCACAGCAGCTTACGATCGTATGAAATCCTCTGCGGTTCAGAAGAAGTATCGTCTGTTCGCCCTTTTGCAGATTATCGTTTATCTCAGCCGCAAGACAACGGCTGAATTCCGAAGCGTTTCCCTCGGTTCGCTCGATATTCATATCTATCACGCTTACCTCCGGAAGAGGATTGCTGTGAAAGCGGTTCTTCATCTCCAGAAGCTTATATATGCCCTTTTCGGCAAGATAGTAGCTTTCTATTGAGGGCGTCGCAGATGCAAGAAGCAGCACTGCACTATGACAGGCACATCTTTGCCGGGCAACATCGTGAGTCGAATAACGGGGAGCGGTTTCCGATTTATAAGAACGTTCACCTTCCTCGTCGATTACTATAAGCCCGATGTTGTCAAGGGGCGCAAACACTGCGCTCCTTGTGCCGATAACTATATCGGCATCTCTGCGCTTTATTCTTTTGTATTCGTCAAGGCGTTGTCCCATTGAAAGTCCGCTGTGAATGACGGCGACTCTTTCTCCGAAAAGTGCTCTGAATCTTCGCAGTACCTGCGGTGTAAGTCCTATTTCAGGAACGAGAAGCATCGCCTGACGTCCAAGTTTTACCGTATCGGAAATAAGTTTTTCAAATACAGAAGTTTTGCCGCTTCCCGTTACTCCGTGGAGCAGAAAAGTTCCGGCTTTTTTCTCAAATATCCTTGCAAGAACGGCATCGTGAGCACGCTGCTGTTCCTCTGACAGCGTTATATCATCAGGATCGCATCGTTCATCCGCCCCGTCACGAACGCTTCTGAGAACTTCGGTCTCATATTCGGCAGCAGCTCCGTTTGCGCAAAGCCGTTTTATGACATCTGCCGAAACACCGCACATATATGCAGCTTCCTTTACAGAAACCGCACCTGATTCACTCAGAAAATCGGCTGCTTTTTTCTGCTTCGGAGTAAGCCGGAATTTATCGGGCTCACTGAGATATTCGTCTGTAAGTCTTACCATTCTGACCGTTGCATCTCCCGCTGCCTGACGAAAAATGTTGTCAGACACCAAAGCTCCGGATTCAAGCAGCTCGTCTATAAAAGCTCTGCCGTTTTTGTCGATGTAACCGGAAATCAGGCTGTTGAGTTCCTTGATATCTGCGGCAGAACGGAAATCCTCCAGAAGCCATGCGGCATTTTCCGACAGTAAGGAAATATCGCTGAAACTTTTATTGAGAGAAAATTTTTCCCTCGCAGAAATATTCATGGCAGGCGGCAGCATGACTTTTACCGCATCAAAGTAGGTACAGAATGTCTGCTCACGGAGATAAAAAGCAAGCTGTATCAGTTCTTCCGAGATGATCGGTTTGCTGTCGGCAAGGGAAATTACGGATTTGAACCCGTCCGTCTCTCCCTCTGAAAGCTTCATAACAACGCCGATCCTGCGTTTTCCGCCGTTTCCGAATGGAACAAGCACTCTGCATCCGCAGGCAATTTTTTCTGCCACATCGTTCGGTACGCTGTAGCTGAACAGCTTATCAAATGAACTGGCAGTTCCGCTGACGGCTGTTTCGGCGATAAGCGGCATTATTCGGCGTTCTGACTTGCAGTGCTGATTATCTTGCATTTTCCGCTGGCGATTTCTTCAACAGCAGTTTTTACCGGCTTCTCTTCAAGTGTTTCACCGTTTTTGTAAAGTTCCTCCGAAATCTCTCTTGCACGTTTGGCAACGGCAATAACAAGAGAATAGCAGCTTTCGTTTTTTGAAATTATCTGATTTACGGCTGGTCTGAGCATTTTAATTACACCTCATTTAATATTTTATCTATAAGTTCTGCCGAGTATGCGCTTTTCAGCTTTTCGGCACGGATAACGGCAAAAAAGTCATCAATGGCATCCTCAAGGGCATCATTTACAATAATGTAGTCATAATTTCCGGCAAGCTGTATCTCGCCTGAAGCCTTTGAAACACGTTCTTCAATGACGTCGTCGGATTCCGTTCCTCTCTTTTTGAGACGGCGGCGAAGTTCCCTGACGGACGGCGGAGCAATAAATACAAAAAGTGCATCCGGACGCAAATTCCTTATCTTCATGGCACCCTGCACTTCAATCTCCAGAATCACGTCGATTCCTTGTTCGAGGTAGGGGTCAACTTCACTTTTCAGCGTTCCGTAACAGTTTCCGCAGTATTCTGCGTGCTCCAGAAACTCGTCTGCATCTACTTTTCTGTCAAATTCCTCACGGCTGAGGAAATGGTACGAAATACCATCCTTTTCCCCCTCACGAGGATTTCTTGTTGTCGCTGAGACTGCTGTTCTGAAATTCTTGTTTTTAAGTATTTCTTCAAGCATTGTTCCTTTGCCGCATCCTGACGGCGCTGAAAAAACAATCAGCTTTCCCTTATTCATTGTCGTCACTGCCTCCTGTTTCGTTAATTCTGGCGGCAAGAGTATCCGTTATGAGCGACGAGAGGACAACATGACCGCTGTCCATTATTATAACGGCTCTTGTCTTTCTGCCAAATGTTGCGTCAATAGCCATTCCTTTGTCACGAGCTTCCTGAATCAGTCGTTTTATCGGTGCGGATTCAGGACTGACGATCGAAATGATCCTTGCGGGAGATATCATATTGCCGTAGCCTATATTTATCATTTTCATGGCATTACTCAACATTCTGGATCTGTTCACGGATCTTTTCAATTTCCGATTTCATATCCACAACTATTTTTGTGATGCTGAGATCCTGAGCTTTTGAACCTATTGTGTTTACTTCACGGTTGATCTCCTGAATAATAAAATCCAGTTTTCTGCCAACGGGTTCTTCAGATTCGAGAATATCCCGCAGCTGTGCGATATGGCTTCTGAGACGGACTGTCTCTTCATCAACGGCAATTTTCTCGGAAAATATAGCTGCTTCGGTAATGATACGCTGTTCGTCTATATTTTTATCCTCAAGAACTTCACTGATTTTTTTGTACAGTTTTTTTCTGTAGGCTTCAACGGTAGCAGGGGACTGTTCCTCAACCATGCTGACACGCTCTATTATGAAATCTGCCTTTTCAAGAATATCCTTTTTAAGACGCTCGCCCTCTGTTTCACGCATGGCAACGAAACGTCCAAGCGCTTCGGAAGTTACCTCGGAAACATCTGTGCAGATCTGCTCCTCGTCATCCGGCGTTTTCTGTATATTGAAGATATCCGGAATTTTTATAAGCTTTGAAAGTGCAAGATCATCTTTCAGACCAAGTTCTTCTGAAATGCCCCTGAGAGCCGAAACATAGCCTTCTGCAACGCCTTTGTTTATTGCAATCTGTGCATCTTTTCCGTCAATATTGTTTATTGTTACAGAGACTTCAACTTTGCCTCTTGAAATTGCCGATTTGAGAAGTGATTTCAGCTTTTCATCAATATAGCTGTATGTTCTTGGAATTCTGGATGTGTATTCGTAGTATCTATGGTTTACAGAGCGTATCTCAACTGAAATATCTCTTCCGTTCAGAATTTTCTGCGCTCTGCCGTAGCCGGTCATACTTCTGAGCATTTTTCGCCCTCCTTCGTATTTTAGTATGTTTATGAAGTCAGATAAGTATACATATATATTATATCACCAAACTCCTGAAAATGCAAGCTTTTTGTAAACAAAAAAAGACGGTGCCGAAGCACCGTCTTTGGTTATATTGGATTATTCTTTAACGAAATCCTTAGGATCAAGAGAAGTTACAAGGTTAAGGAGATATTTCTGGATCTGGAGAGCATCGTTGTTTGTAAGAAGTGTGCCGTTCTCATAAACGTCAGCGTTCTTGATACCCTGAGTGGTAATGTGTGAAGGATCTGAACCGTTCTCACCGTAAACATCAGGGCTGCCAACAGCCTGCATTACAAGTACAGCGTCGTTGAGATAAACCTTACCGTCACAGTCAGCGTCGCCCCAGAGTATATCAGTATCCGGCTCGTCTTCGTTGATAGGTGTAACATCAGGATAGAGGAGTGCCATTCCGCCGTATGCCATAAGAGCATCGCCCATATGCCAGAATCTGTGGAGCTTGAACTCAAATGCATCTGTTGCTCCGGTTTCGTTGTAAACCTTTTCGAGTTCCTGGAACATCGGATCATCGTGATAGCTCTCACGGATAGAGATAAATGTTGCGCCGTTTTCAAGCTTAGAACCGTCAGGCATTTTACCTGTGTAGTTAGTAGGAATGTAAACTTCCTGCTCGAATACTCTCTTCAGACTTCCGTTGTGGTCTGTGAATGCAATACCTACTTCGTCACGGCCCTGATTCCACTGAGCGGAGAGGAGCTTGTTAGCAAGACGGAGACCCTTTGCAGCTACTGAATCATCCTTGGCTGTTGCCTCGTAAGCTTCAGAAGAAGGAACTCCCTTAGCAGCAGCGTAGTAAATAAGAGTATTACAGAGTGAAGATACGCATCCAATGTCTCCCTGACCGTAACTTGTTATCGTGCAGTGGAGCTTCTGGTTGCCGTTAGGATCATACTTACCTGTCCATGTGTCAGGAGCAACTGTATAGTCTGTATCGCTGTCGCCCCAGTCGAGGTTTGAAGGAATAGCGTATGACATGAATGTGCCGTCTTCTGTAACATAATCGAACTTGGTATTCTCTTCAAACCAAGTAATCCATCTTTCGAGAAGAGCATCAAGAGCGTCCTCGATAGACATACCAGCGGGCTTAACACCTGAATTATCGCCGTTCTTTGATACATAGTAATAAAGTTCAGCAAGACGCTGTGTTGACCATACCTGGTTACCGATCCAGTGGTTTGAACCAGGGTCAGCGTATACAGGGTGGGGAACATAAACCATGTCGTAGAATGTCGGATAACCGTCCGGATACTTCTCGTAACGTCCTCTGTAGGAGTTTGTACATCCGCCTGCGAAAGGTCCTTCAACAGACTGGAGCCAGAGGTACATTTCGATCTGTCTCTTAAGAGATTCCTTGTAGTCGCTGGTGGCCTGTGAACCGGATGCCATACCGCTGTTCATCCACTGGTCTGTAACGAGAGCATAAGCAGCAAGAGGATTCTGATAGAACTGATGTGAATGTGAGCAGCCAATCTGCCAAGCCCAGTCATAATTACCGAGAGCTCCGCCCCATGATGTATACCAAGCCATGAGGTAATGCTGTGACTTTGTTCCTGCTGAACCTGAAGACATGATGTCCTGACAGCCAATTTCGTGATAGTACTTATCGAACATATCGTTACGGCACTGGTCGCCCATTTTACCTGCAAGACCTGAAAGATCGCCGCAGTCAACGCCCCACTGGTTTGCAAAGTAGATAGCCTGGATAGCACGGTCTTCTGCGTCAGGAGCGTTTGTGAATGCGTACTGAGCAGAAACGTTGCCTACACCGTTGAAGATACCCTTGATACCATCCTGGGTGTTGCCGTACTTGAGTTCTTCAATACAAGGATGAGGAACTGTTTCGAAACATGACTCCTGCTCACCACGCTGGAATGTATTGATAAATGTGAAATTGTCCTTTCCGCCGCCGAAGCCGTACCAGTCGTCAACGTCAGCCAGCCAGTGCATAAGGTAGTAGCCGTTGTCTCCGCCGTAAGTTGATTTGAATTCGTTGAACAGCGGGTTGATAGCGTCTACGCCTGCGTTGGAAGTAGGATACTGTTCAGGAAGATCAAGCTCTTTAGCTGTATCAGCTTTGAGTCTCTGCTGTGACCAGAGTGAGCTGTACTTTATGCTGTTATTGATGCCTGAAGCTTCAGACCAGCCAGGAATGATGGCTTCCAGTGTTTTCCAGCCCTTTTCGAGATCGCCGGTCTGACCGTCGATTTTTCCGTTCTGAACGAGAACATCGTGCATTGCTGTTACCCATGCAACGTAGGACATAGCCTCTGATGTTGTCTCATGACCGTAGTCAGGAGCTTCGACAACAACAGTTTCGATTGCATGGTAAGGAATTCCGAATGAATCGCCGCCGTTGTTCTGTGAGCTAAGATAGCCGTTCTGCTGACCGTTTGTGATAACGTCGTCATAAAGTGAGCTGAACATTGCAGCGTAGCTTTCGTTGGCACCGTTCTCTTTAGCGTATTCAGTTGTCTCTGCTGCTGAGCCCAATGCAGGCATTACAGCGGAAACAGAAGTAGCAGCTGCGAGAATTCCGGCAACGAGAGCCTTATTCTTTTTGCTTATCATAATTTTTTCCCCTCTCATAAAAATATAGTTTTAAGTGGTTTGAAAATGGAACTTGTTCTGTTGATATACTATATAAATAATACATGAACAGAACTACGAAAATATCGTATACTGTGAGCTGCCATACGGGACAGACACACAATTCTCAAATTATTTTCACTATAATTATATTCCACATTTCACCGCCTGTCAACAGTTTTGGAGATTTTCACTTTTTAT